>WRKB01000254.1 GCA_009778295.1 Betaproteobacteria bacterium
CGGGTACGGCCTGAAGCTCGGCGGAAATAAAATCTTCCTCGCACATCTTGTATTTTTTGGACAACAGGCCCAAAATGTGCTGCTTGACAGGCTCCTTGGGGCTGTCCTTATCTTTTCCGCCTTTCAACTCCGGACAATGCCCCAAGATAATATTCAGCTTTTCCGCAGCAAACCCTTCGGAAATCTTCTGCCCCCCACGTTCCCCGGCAAGGTGCGGCAGCAAATCAGCGATAGCGAAGACGGGGTCGGCGGGGTCTTCCCCCAGCGTGACCTCTACCCGAGAACCATCCTGACGGATCAGGACGCCATGCAGGGCCAACGGTCGCGCAAGCCATTGGTATTTATGTATTCCCCCGTAATAATGCGTCTTTGCTTGTAAAACCTGCGTTTGCTCCACCAGAGGACGTTGCTTGAGATCCAGGCGCGGCGCATCCGCGTGGGCGCTGAGCAGGTGCAAGCCCCTGTTTAACGGCAGTGTGCCCCTGCGCGCCACAAACAGCGCCTTGCCCCTAAACGGGCGCACGACCAGATCGCTTTTGAAGCTGTCTTTATACCCCGCGTTCTGCAAAAAATGCAGGGCATGATCGACGGTTTCACGTTCCGTCTTGCACTTTGTCAGAAAATCCAGATACCGCGCGGCCAACACATCCATCGCTCTGCGCTCGCCGGGCGAACTGTACCGCTCCCAAGCGCTTTGCGGGCTGTAGACGAGTTCCGGTGTCTTTTTCATGGCGTTCCCTTTTCCTGACGCAACGCCTGTTGTACTACACGCACGACGAGTGGCAGCTCCTTATCGCTCAGTGTGCGCGGATCCAGGCAGAAAGCGCCGTCTTCCAGACGTCCTATGAGCGGCGGAGAAGTCCTGAGGAGGAGGCGCTTCAAATCTTCCACCGAACAGGTAGCCGGACGCAGGCAAACCAGGCTGGTAGGCAGATCGTACTCCGGAAAAGCGCCCCCGCCGACACGGGAGACGTTTTTGGCAATGGAAATCTGTACTGTCTGGGCGAGAGCGCGGCGCAGGCGCGTTGCCAAACTGCGAGCGCGGCGCATAAGCATTATCGGGGGCTGAGAAAGCATGGCGGCAGTGGGGATTTGGGCCAGAGCCGTCTGCGGATCGAGATAAAGGCGCAGGGTGGCCTCCAACGCGGCCAGGGTCAGTTTATCGATGCGCAGAGCACGGTGAAGAGGGTTGGCGCGCAGTTGTTCAACATAGACGCGCCTGCCGGCAATGATGCCTGCCTGAGGACCGCCAAGCGCCTTGTCGCCGGAGAAGCTCACCAGATCAACCCCTGCCGCGACAACAGACTGCACGGTGGGTTCACCGGGGAGGCCGAAAGGGGAGAAATCGATCAGGTTGCCGCTGCCGAGATCCTCAATGACAGGCAGCCCGTGTTCACGACCGAGCTGTAGCAGTTCCGGAAGAGAGACTTCCTTGAAGAACCCTATGATACGGTAGTTGGAACTGTGCACGCGCAAGAGCGCCTTGGTAGTTTCGCCGATGGCCCGCCTGTAGTCATGAAGGTGGCAACGGTTGGTGGTGCCCACTTCGCGCAGGGTCGCGCCGCTGCGTTCCATAACATCCGGGATGCGAAAGCTGCCGCCTATTTCCACAAGTTGGCTACGGGAAACAATGACTTCGCCGCCCTTACACAGGCTGTCCAGCATAAGCAGCACGGCCGCGGCGTTATTGTTGACCACAAGGCCCGCTTCCGCGCCGGTGACCATGCAGAGCAGCTCTTCGACCAAGCTGTGGCGGCTGCCGCGTTCGCCCGTGGAGAGGTCGATTTCCAGGTTGGTATAGCCTGCAGCTGCCCGGGCCACGGCCTCCCGAGCGGCCTCTGCCAGTACGGAACGCCCCATGTTGGTATGGATGACCACGCCTGTGGCATTCAGCACGGATCGCAGGCGGGGACGCAGCCCCTCGTCCACAAAATCCTGGAGGGCTGGCAGGCAACCGGGCAGGGCAAGCTGCGCCGGGTCGGTCACTGCGCCCTCCTGAATACGACAACGTTGCGCATCAAGAAAACCGTTAACCAGATGACGCACCAAGGAACGCGGAGCTTCCCGGCTGACGGGAAGTCGGGTGTCCAGGGCATTCAGGCAGGCGTTCACGGCGGGCAGAGAGCGGAAAAGTTGTTTCATGGCATCCTTTTTTCATTTGGGATTGGAATTATTCGTTGAGATATTCCGGGTGCAGCGCAAAAAACTCCGCCAACAAGTATAAGGAACCACAAATAAGTACCGGAGACTGCTGGGAAGTCTCCCACTGATCCGTGACCTCCAGGGCAGCCTCCAGACTGGGCGCGGCATTGGCCATGGCGCCGAATTTTGCGGCTATCTGCCTATGCGGGGCTGCGCGTTTATGAGTGGCGATGGGAGGAATGAGCAATGGCGCGTTCTTAGCCAAATCAAGCACCAACGGAGCCATACCTTCCAGGTCTTTGTTCGACAGGCAGGAAAAGATGACGGCGCGCGGCAGAATGTCCAGTTCCAATAACGCCTCGCGCAAAGCCACAAAGGCATGCGTATTGTGCGCGCCGTCCAGCAGCAGGTCCGGAAGCGGATGGCTTGCCGGAATGCTTTGCAGACGCCCGGCGATGAAGGCGCTTCCCAAACCTTCGCGTACCTCGGCTTCGCGTACCGGCCAATTGAACTGGTGGGCCAGCTCCATCCAGGCCGCCAGGGCCAAAGTAGCATTCCCATACTGATACGCGCCCTGCAGGCCGAGTTTCCAATCACGGGGAATAGCACAGATTTCTTCCGCCCGTAGCAGAGGGCTTTCAATCCGGCGACTGACGTTCAACAGGCAGGCCAGTACGTCCGGGCTTTGCCGGGTGGTGACCGCAGGTGTGTTTTTCCGCATGGCTGCCGCTTTGTCTTCGGTAATGCTCAACAGACTGTTGCCCAGAACATCCGTATGGTCGTAGCCGATGGGGGTGAAGCAGGTCAGGTTTGCCAGCACGGCGGAAGTGGCGTCAAAACGTCCGCCGAGGCCCGCCTCCATGACTGCAAGCTGCACGCCTTCCTCGGCAAAGGCCAGCACGGCCATCAGGCAGATGCATTCGAAATAGGTGAGTTCGGGAACCATGGAAAAGACGCGCCGGGCAAGTTCCACCCAGCGTTCTTCGGAGAGCGTTCCACCATTGATGCGGATGCGCTCACGCGGACTGAGCATGTGCGGCGAGGTGAACAATCCTGTTTTGATGCCGTGGGCCTTGCCCAGAGAGGCGAGAAAGGTGGAGGTGGAACCCTTGCCGTTCGTACCAACTATCTGCGCCACGGCATAGGGGGGAGAAAGCAGATCAAGCGCATGCAGTCCCTGCTCCATGCGTTCCAGCCTGAGATCCATATGGAACATGCCGAGCGTATTGAGATGAGCCAGAATATCCTGGTAACTTGTGATATTCATCGCGGTATATCCTCAGGGAATGCTTCCGGACGGGGGGGCCGACAAGGACAGTATGCCACGTATCGCCGGTGAATTCCACCTTGTCTTCAGGCACACTGTGACGCTATGCTACCCGAGGCGTTATCCGGAAAAGTCCTTTGTCCCTTCCTGTGCCAATGCAAGAAGGCAGGATACACTGTTGATCTCACGAACGAATTAAGGATGCCCATGCCTCTCCAAGATCGCCTTTCCCTTTCCCGCGCGCCTGTTTTTCTCATGGACGGCACCGCGTTTATTTACCGGAGCTATTATGCCAACCGGGAGATGCAGCGTTCCGACGGTTTCCCGACCAACGCGCTGTTTGTGACGGCGCGCCTGCTGCTGCGTCTTCTGCGCGAGGAGAAGCCCATACATTTTCTGGTGTTGCTGGACGGCCACGGGCCGCACTTCCGGCATGAACTTTTTCCGCTCTACAAGGCCAACCGGGATGCCACGCCCGAAGCCCTGGTGCGGCAACTGGAACCCATCCGGCGTTTCATGCACGCCTTGGGACTTCCCGTGGAAGTGTCGGACGCCTGCGAAGCGGATGATTGCATCGCCTCGCTGACAAAGCGTTTTTCTAAGGAATACCCGGTGATTATTGTGGGCACGGACAAGGATTTGAAACAGTGCCTGGCTCCTGACGTCTATTTGTGGGACCCGGCAGCCAAAGAGGAAAAGCTGCTTTCTCTCAAAAAATTTGAACAAGAAAACGGCCTGACGCCAGCCCAATGGCCCGACATGCAGGCTCTGCTCGGCGACAGCGCAGACAACATCCCAGGGATTCCCGGCGTGGGCCCCAAGACGGCGGGAAGGATTTTTCAGGATTTTCCGAACCTGGAGGCCATTCGCGACGGCTTTGACAAATTGCCCTCCAAACTTCAGGAAAAATTCCGACCGCACCTGGAGGCCATGTTTCTATACCGGCAGCTGACCACCTTGCGCCTGGACGTCTGCGGACATCTCAGTCTGGCCGATCTGGTTCGCAAGCCGCCCAGGGAGCGGGAACTCGCGGCACTGTGCACGGAATATGAAATGCGTTCTCTGTGGCGCGAAGTGGAGAATCTGCTCCGTGACAGTGCTCTTGCCCGACAGGGGAGAATCCTGCCCGCCAGGGAACAGGCCAGCCTGTTTTCTGTGACAGCCGCGCCAGCGATAGCGCCATTGGCGTCGGGCACCGGGGTTCTGCCCCTTTGCGAAGGGCAACGCGTGGCGATCATTCCGTCCGGCAGCGGGCAAAACATATATTCCGTGGCAGTTTGCGGCAAGGATTGGCGCTATACCGGGCCGCTCGCGGAGCTTATCGCCTGGCTTGCACCCGCAAAGCGGATTGTCGCGCCGGACGTCAAACAGCTGCTCAACGACTCGTCCCTGTGGCGGCAACGCCTGCCGCTCTGCTTTGATCTGTCGCTGGCGGCCTACCTTATCAATCCCGAAGAACACGATTACAGCTGGCCGCATCTGTACAGCCGCTGGACACAACGACTGGATCGCGGCTCGGAAAGTCCCGGACTGCTGGCCCTGGATATTGCCGCCGCTTTGGAACAGCACCTGGAAAAGGCGGAATTGGCCACACTGTACCACGAACTGGAGCTGCCGCTCGTTCCCGTGCTGGCCGAACTGGAACGACGCGGCGTGGCCGTTGATTTGCGGGCTTTTGAGGTCTTTCTCAAGGAAGTACAGCAGGAACTGGATCGCTTGACTGACTTCGTACACAGAGCAGCGGGCGGTTCATTCAACATCCGTTCGGCCCAGCAGCTCGGCGAATTGCTTTTCGGCGTGCTTAAACTAGCCCCGGCGGGCAAAACAAAAGGCGGGCAGTTTTCCACGGCTCAGGACGCTCTGGAAAGACTCAGCGGCGCACATCCGGTAGTGGACGCCATTCTGGAGTTTCGCAAACTGGAAAAGCTGCGCTCCACCTATCTTGAGCCTCTACCCCGCCTGGTGGACGGCAAAGGCCGCATTCACACCAGCTTCAATCAGGCGGCTACGGCCACGGGGCGGCTTTCTTCCAGTACCCCCAACCTGCAGAACATCCCGGTGCGCGGGCCTCTGGGGCAACGCATGCGAACCTGTTTTGTGTCCGGACCCGGCCAGACTCTGCTGTCCGCGGACTATTCCCAGGTGGAACTGCGCATCCTGGCGCACATGTCGCAAGATCCCGCCCTGCTTGAGGCCTTTCGACAGGGGGTAGATATTCATGCCCGTACGGCATCGCTGCTCTATGACGTCCCGGTGGCAGCGGTCAACCCTGAACAGCGCCGCAGCGCAAAAACGATCAACTTTGGGCTGCTGTACGGCATGGGGCCGCAAAAGTTGTCCCGGGAGCTGAAAGTGTCGACGGCGGAGGCCAAAACCTTCATCCAGCGTTATTTCAGCCGCCTTGAAGGATTGAAAGATTTCTATGACAGCATTGAAGCGAACGCCATGGAACGCGGCTATGTGACCACCCTTGCCGGTCGCCGTCGTCTGCTGCCAGACATACATTCTCAAAACCAGCAGCATTTTGCTCTTGCGCGGCGGCAGGCCATCAATACCGTCATCCAGGGCAGCGCGGCGGATGTAATCAAGCTGGCCATGCTGGCGGTCTTCCATGATCAAGAACTGGTCCGCATGCAGGCCGGCCTGATCTTGCAGGTTCACGATGAACTGCTGCTGGAGCTTCCACGAGAGCATGCCCAGGCAGCTGGGGAACGAGTAGCCGCGCTGATGCGCGCCGTACAGCCCGGTGGGGTGGAACTGTGCGTGCCGTTACTGGTTGATTGGGGCTATGGCGCCAGTTGGGCTGAAGCACATTAAGGAATTGTCCATACCCGAAAACGTCCCAGAACCGCGCGGTTCGTTATCTGATTCGAGCGCTGAAATAGTCTCCGTAGTCTTCTGCCCCATCTGTTGACGCAGGCTACTGAAAAGAACGCCAGGGGCCGCACTCACAAAAAGCGTCGGAGTGCAAACTCCGCAAGTTAGAAAAAGAGAAAAGCACCTATGGTTAGAAACTCATAAGTGCCTGTTTTTTCTGGTTGCGGGGGTAGGATTTGAACCTACGGCCTTCGGGTTATGAGCCCGATGAGCTACCAAGCTGCTCCACCCCGCGCCATGTGAACATGTATATTCCAACGCCTTAAAAAATAATAATAGATGTTGGGACGGGAGCTGTCAAGTTGATTGTCGGCCCAGGCACGTTTTTTTGGTAATGGGTCCATGCATGCCCCCCTGGGGGCAGTTTGAAACAGTGTAGAAGGCATTCCATAATGCATTATGAAATGACTTCCAGCAATTTTTTCCCTTGACTCCAGAGCGGGGCCGTATATGCTGGCAAAAGGCGTTCAGCCTACAGGCACCTAGAAGATCAGGGCAAGCGTTCGGACGGGGAGGAGTTGCCGTTTTGCATTTGGTTGATCGTCTCAGGAAACTGGGAAGCCATGTTCTGGGCCATTGCCCCACTCTGGCGGCACCCCTGCCGCCGTGTACCCTGATTTTTTCCGTTTCGGACGGTCTGGCGCGGGCGGAGGTATTGCATGTTTCCGGCGCTTCCCCCGAGCAGTGCTGGCAGAACGGCCTGCGCCGACTGCGCCGCCGCATGGATCTGCGCAAGCT
>WRKB01000255.1 GCA_009778295.1 Betaproteobacteria bacterium
CCGAACTTGGCTTTTCCTTGCTCGCCACCTCCGGCACGGCCAAGCTTCTGGAAGCCGAAGGGCTGGAAGTCGAGCCGGTCTTCAAGGTGTATGAAGGCCGCCCGAACATTGTGGATCTTATTAAAAACAAGGAAATCTCCCTGGTGGTCAACACCGCCTCGGGCAAGCTTACCGCGCATGATTCCAAGGAGATCCGGCGCGGCGCGCTGGCCTGCGGCATTCCCTATTGCACCACCGTGGCTGCGGCAAGGGCCAGCGCAAGGGCCATTCGTTCAGCGCGCGAGGGTGTGCAGGTCGAAAACTTGCAGGGCTATTATGCAAAAAGCTAGAGCGATTTCACTTTGAATTTATTCCAAAGGATCACCATGAAAGCGCTACTTGTACTGGAAGACGGTTTTAGCCTGGAAGGCCAAAGCGTAACCGGGCCTTGTGAATCCGGCGGCGAAGTCATCTTCAATACCGCCATGGGCGGCTACCAGGAAATTCTGACCGATCCTTCCTATACCGGGCAGATGGTGTGCATGAGTTACCCGCTGATCGGCAATTACGGCATCACCGCGGAAGATATGGAGTCTTCCGGGCTGCACCTCTCCGCGCTGCTGGTCAAGGAATGTTGCAAAGAACCTTCAAACTGGCGCGCCAGGGAAAGCCTGCCGGACTTCCTCGTCCGCCACGGCATTCCGGTCGTTGAAGGATTGGATACGCGGGCGCTGACGCGCCATATACGTATCCACGGCGCCATGCGAGGAGTAGTCTCCACAAACGGGCGCGATGTGGCCGCCCTGCGGGCGCACGCCCAATCTTTGCCCACCATGACCGGGCAGAACCTCGTGAATAAGGTGGCGCCCGCCGGAGCATACCGTTGGGAAGGCAAACCCGTGCCTGTCACCCTGGAAAAGGACGGCAGCTATGCCTGGCCAGGCAAAGGGCCGCGACTGGTGGTCTATGATCTCGGCATCAAGTGGAACATGCTGCGCCTGCTGTCCAAACAGGGTTTCGATATCCTGGCTGTTCCGCCCTCATTCGCACCCGCACAGGTCGAGGCCGCAGGCGGCCAAGCCGTATTTTTCTCCAACGGTCCCGGCGATCCGGCAGTCCTGACCGAACTCATCACCTTTGCCGCAACGCTCACAGAGCGCTATCCCGCGGCAGGCATCTGCCTTGGGCACCAGATCCTCGGCAAGGCCCTAGGCGGCGGGATTGAAAAACTCAAATTCGGACACCACGGCTGCAATCATCCGGTCAAAGATCTGGCCACCGGGCATGTGGAAATTTCTTCGCAAAACCACGGCTTTTCCGTGGACATCAGCGTTGCCTCTGCCGCTGGTCTTAAAGCCAGCCACGTCAACCTGAATGACGGCACTCTGGAAGGGTTTTACCATACAAGCAAGCCGATCATGGCCGTGCAGTACCACCCTGAGGCCGATCCCGGCCCGCACGAAAGCAGATATTTTTTCGGACGCTTCCGCCAAGTGGTGCGGGAATCCACAGGAATATGAAAAGTACGCCCGTCCGTCACGGACGTGGAGCCGGCGTGGCAGGAGGACAGCATTCCGCCTCCCACGCTTCCACATAGTAGAGGCTGGTGCCGGGATTTTTCGCCCAGGCGCTCGTGCAATCATAGCGTATTTCTATAGGCCAGTCGCTTTTTGTGCGCAAAGCATCCTGCAAAGATGCAGCCGCGACGTATTCCACAGGCCCCCGTTTCAGCTTGGTCTGATAGCCGGAAAGGTATCTGAGTGCATACATATTCATAGCGCGATGCGGATTCCCTTGGAACATGTCACAACGGGGCGCGTGGCCCTATGCCGCGCGCCCCGCATCGAGATTATTTCTTTAGAACATTTTCAATGCCAATCCCCCCTCTAGCATGACTTGCTCATGCGTGCGCGCCCGGGAAAAGCCAGCCGCTCACAAAATAAAGAACCACGAGCAATACGACCCCCAAAATCAGAGAATTCCGCACCAGGCTGATCTCTGTTGCGTCCATGGGCTCGTATTCCATCTTCTGTATTTCTTCGTGAAATTTCACGTCCTGCATTTCTTTCATCGTCTTTCTCCTATAGCATGTTACTGTTGAGACGCTCCCGCTCCGTCCGGCGTTGAAGGAGTAAACGGATTAGCCGACCAGCGGGGGCTTCACGCCGTGGAAGAAGAGCCAGGAAATAAAGAGTCCGATCCAGATAATAAAGCCGAACAGACATACGCAGTACACGGCGGCAAGTCTTCCGATGCCTTCAGCCCACAGTTTGCGGAAGTTGGAGACAAGACCGATGGTGAAGAAGGTGAGCACGAAGAAAATCGTGCGCAACGAGTTGATAACGCCGTTCATGGCCTTGCCCATGTCCACACCGCCCGGCACCTTCGTGCAGATGAAAAGCAATACCAGGAAGGTCAGCAGATAACCGAGCACGAAGCGCGGGAAGCGCTCCCACACGTCGCCGAGAGTCATGCGCCTGCCGTCGGCGCTCTTTTCAAACTTGGAGCACCAGATGTACGCCAGAACAAAGGACCAGACGCCGATAAACACGTCAATGAAGATTTTCACCGTGGTCGTCACCATGACGATCCAGCCTTCTTTGTAATTCAGGCCGTCCATCGCCAAAGCCTTGGCCCTGATAAACCCGTCGACAATAGCGCCGCTGGCGATGGCGCCGCCGTCCGATTTCACGGCCAAGCCCATCCAACCGCCGGCAACCATGGGTTCCTGATACAGGAAATGCTCCGCAACAAAGGGCAGAATAAGCATTTCAACGCAGGTGAACACGACCACGAGCGAAGAAACCATGATGGGCACCACGGGGCGGGCTCTGATCGCGCCGCCGGTGGCAATGGCCGCGGATACGCCGCAGATGGAAATGCCGGAAGCAAGAGGAGCGGCCCATTCGCGGCTGAACTTGAAGTATTTGCGGGCAACGTAATACACAACCGCCCAGTAAATCAGGTAGGCTTCGATAATGGCGCACAAACCGCGGAAAATGACCGCAGAGGCCAGATTCCAGGCATCGGCGGCTTTGACGCCGAGTTCCGCGCCCATGATGACGATGGCGATCTTCACGAACATTTCCGGCCGGCAGGCTTCTTTCATAGTATCCGCCAGTCCGGGCATGAAGTTGCCGACAAAAATTCCGGCCAACAGCGCTACAATAAAGCCTGCTTCAGCGGTCAGGCCCAGCCCCCAGGGGATTTTAAATTTTGCGATCTCGTGGTGGGGGACTGCAATATAGGCGAAACTGCCAATGGCAAAAAACAGATAGGCGATGAAAAAAATCAGTGTGAAACCCTTGATGAATTCCAGCACGTTATCGCCCAGCGCTTTCACGCCCACGCTAAGTACCACGGTCAGAACGACATAGGTAACGATAAGCGACAGGTAACCGTTCATCGGAAAAGCTTTTGACGTACTGCTGAATGCTTTGCTCACGTCAATCCAGACATTGGTTTTGACGACCCACCCCAGCACATCCACGCCGATGACATTCAAGAACGCCAGGACAAAGAGAAATGTCCCGGTCATAAGTGCGACCTTATCCTCTGTCAATTTTGATGTTGCGCTCACTGGCAGCTCCTTTGCGTAAGCATGGTTCGTACATATCAGGTTTTTCCAGGCGGCAAGATTCCCTCCCCTTTGCATCTCTATCAGCCAACTCGCAGGGAGTAAAGATATGTTGTTGGATATTCATCAACACTTCCCCAAATTATCGGATTTGACAGAGCAAGCCTTTTTGCCGCGCTGTGCTGCATAAGTTTTCCATTGTATTCCTGTCCAAGGCGTACCCTTGGCCGGAGAAAAAATCCGCTCGCAAAATATTCTCAAGCCTGACCGCCTGCAAAAAAAGCGGCGCATGCCTGATGTGTTCGATGATATCCATAAAACTGCCTGTATCTATAAAGGGCGCCACACACGGAACACGGAATTCATGCGCTATCCGGGACTCCTCCAATAGGGCCATGCTGCGCGGGATATTTTCTCCAAGGCCCTGTGAGCATAGTGCCGCCGGATACTGTGCCGGGTTTGCCTTCACATCCATGGCCACATAATCTAAAAGCCCCGCCAGGAGCAATCGGCGCAGCGCTTCCGGCCTGCTGCCGTTTGTGTCCAGCTTGACAGCATAGCCGAGACTCTTGAGGATGGCGCAGAAACTGAATAAACCGTCATGCAGGGTCGGTTCGCCCCCGGTGATGACCACCCCTTCAAGAAGCTTGCGGCGTTGCGACAAAAAATCAATGACATTGGCGAGTGGAAGCGCTTCCTGCCTGCATAGGACCAAATCGGGATTATGGCAATACGGACAGAAAAAATTGCATCCTTGCGAGAAGACAACGGCACTGACCTTACCGGGAAAATCCAGCAGCGTTGTCTTTTGTAACCCGCCTATCCTCATACTTTTTCCTGATGCTCGCCCTGTTCAGCGACGCCGCGCAAGGCAAATTTTATCTGGAATTGGAATAAGGGGTATTTCCAGGCAGATAAAACGCGGAGGCCGGTCAGTGTGCTGTCGGCACCTGATAGGGAGTTCTGTCCGCATATTCGGCCTGTTTGCCGTCATTCCAGCGATTGACCGGCCTCAGATAGCCCACAACTCTGGAGTACACTTCCGCCGGCGCTCCACAAACCGGGCATTGCGCCTGTTCGCCCTTGAGATAGCCATGTTCGGCACAAATGCTGAAGGTCGGAGTAAGGGTGAAATACGGCAGCTTATACTGCGTTGTGATGGTTTTTACCAAATTCCGCACAGTTCCGGTGTCCGAGACTTCTTCGCCGAGAAAGCCGTGCAGCACGGTTCCGCCCGTATACCGTCCCTGAAGTTTGTCCTGCAAGTCCAGCACGTCAAAAATGTCCGTGGAAAAGTCAACGGGCAGATGCGTAGAATTGGTATAATACGGGGCAATGCCGTTTGCCTTGCCGTTGGCGAACAGGATGCCCGGGTACCGCTTTTTGTCGAGCAGGGCCAACCGGTACGAAGTCCCTTCCGCCGGTGTCGCTTCCAGGTTGAAGAACTGTCCGGTTTCCTTCTGAAAAGCTCCCAATTTTTCGCACATGTGCGTGAGTACGCGCAAGGCAAAGGCCTGTCCCTCTGACGTGGCGATATTCCGGTGCAGCAGGTTCAGGCAGGCCTCGTTCATACCCACAAGGCCGATGGTAGAAAAATGGTTCGACCAATAGGTATTCGTCCGGGCTTTGACATCGCGCAGATAGAAGGTGGTGTAGGGATACAGCCCCCCCTCGGTGAAGCGTTCCAGTTCTTTGCGTTTGATGTTCAGGCTTTCTTTGGCAAGTTCCATGAGTTTGTCCAGGCGGCTGAGAAAATCCTGTGCATCCTTCGCCTGATAGCCAAGACGGGGCAGATTGATGGTGACAACGCCTATGGAGCCCGTAAGTGGATTGGCTCCGAACAGACCACCACCCCTTTTGCGCAATTCCCGGTTGTCCAGTCGAAGGCGGCAACACATGGAACGGGCGTCATCCGGCGACATATCGGAATTGACGAAATTGGAGAAATACGGGATGCCATAGCGCCCCGTCATTTTCCAGATCGCTTCGAAACGTTCGCTTGCCCAGTCAAAATCCTTTGTAATGTTATAGGTGGGAATGGGAAAGGTGAATACCCGGCCCTTATTGTCGCCCTCCATCATGACTTCGGCAAAGGCCTGGTTCAGCATGTCCATTTCCGGCTGGAAATCGCCGTACACCTCTTCCTGGTCTTTGCCGCCGATAATTACGGGCGTGTGTTTCAGCATTTCGGGCACATGCATATCAAGAGTGATATTGGTAAAGGGGGTTTGAAAACCTACCCGAGTGGGGATGTTGATATTGAAGACAAACTCCTGCAACGCCTGTTTTACTTCCTTGGCCCCCAACTTGCCGTAGCGGATAAAGGGAGCAAGGTAGGTGTCGAAACTGGAAACGGCCTGCGCGCCCGCGGCCTCACCCTGTAACGTATAGAAAAAATTGACAAGTTGACCGAGAGCTGTGCGCAGATGCCGAGGCGGCGCGCTTTCCACGTTGCCCGCTATCCCCTTGAAACCCTGTCGCAGCAAGTCGGCGATATCCCATCCCACGCAGTACACGGAGAGCAGATTCAGATCGTGGATGTGAAAGTCGCCGTTTGTATGCGCTTCGCGTATGGCAGGGGTATAAATGCGGTTGAGCCAGTATTCGGATGTGATGTCGGACGCGATATAATTGTTCAGACCTTGCAGGGAAAAGCCCATGTTGCTGTTTTCCCTCACACGCCAATCCATTTTATTCAGGTAGCCCTCCATAAGGTCTACATTGACCTTGGTCTTTATCCGGCGCATTTGGGCGCGTTGCTCACGGTACAGGATGTAAGCTTTTGCCGTTGCCCTGAACGAAGAATCGAGCAATACCTGTTCCACCACGTCCTGAACGCTTTCTACATCCGGCGTATCCGGCAGGTGCACGGCCTTGGCCAGGGAAAGCACCTGCATGGTCAGGCGGCGGGCTTCGCGTTCTTCAAATTCTCCGGTGGCTTTGCCTGCTTTCAGTATGGCGGCGGTAATCTTTGTGGCGTCAAATTCCGTAACGCTCCCGTCCCGTTTCATAATGGCGGTAAAATACATGCTCACTCCAAAAAATTACGGGGCATTATGGAAAAAGAAAATAAGAAACCTCCACCCTGAACGGGCGGAGGAAGCGTATTTATCCCCAAAGAACCGCATGGCAAAGGCCCCGTTGCCAACGGCCAGTCCTCATAGACGAATCTCTCAAGCAGGTCTTCCGGCTTACCAGATTCTTTTCAGCCTTCCCAAGAACATCTCAGTGGCATACTTAAGGAAAAGAACGTGGCCTGGTTTACGGCGGCGGGTCCGCTCCCGCTTTTCACGGGATTCCCTATTAAGCTCCTAGGAGCGCTTCAGTTTCTAGAGATTCTCAAAAAAAAGCAGCCTTGTCAAGTTGCGTGTTCGGGTGGGTCGAAAAGCAGACATTTTGGGGCGGCAAGATCCATCACGTCCTTCTCCCAAGCTCAAGCTGTTCTGGTATTACAGCGGTACGCTTACGTTTACGAACAAGTCCCCGCCGTTCTTCCCCTGTACGGATTTTTTGTGCGGGGGGAGGCTTCCGTATTCCGCTGGCAGGCGCTTTCACTGTTTT
>WRKB01000256.1 GCA_009778295.1 Betaproteobacteria bacterium
TGCCGGTATACTGCACATCAAGGCCGGAACTGGCCATAAAACCTTTGGTGCCGCAGACAAGGGAGCCGGTATGCAAAGCGCGTATGCCGATATGGATCCCGACAAGATACTCCACACCGTTCAATACCCCGGCCTTGAGCATGGGCAAGGCACCGCTGCCGCCCTCTTCTGCCGGCTGGAAGATGAAGCGCACGCTGCCGCGCATATGTGCGCGGATATGCGTAAGCAAGGTAGCAAGACCGAGTCCGAGAGCGATGTGCCCATCATGGGCGCAGGCATGCATGCAGCCTGGGTGGCATGAGGCGAAGCCCTCGCGGATGGGACGATGTTCGGGAAACGCGCTTTCTTGCAGGGGATTGGCATCCATGTCAAAACGGAAGGCAAGCATGGGCCCCGGTTCGTCGGAGCAGAGCAGGTCAGCCCACAGCGCTGTATAGCCTCCCTTCATGTGCTCCACAAGTATGGGATCGGCCCCTTCTTGAATGGCGCGTTCCTGTGCGGCACGCAATCTGTGCTCGTCGGGCCGGGGGTTGATGAAGGCAGGATCGAGGGCTTGTAAGCCCAGTCGGACGTTATAGCCGAGATCAAGCAAATGCCGTGCGGCCAGGGCAGCGGTGCGAAATTCTGTCCAAGCCGTTTCCGGATGATTGTGCAGATCACGCCGCCAGGCGGTGAGCTGGGGAGATAACACGGTGAGCTGCTTTTGAAGAATGGACGCTACTGCACTCATAACCACTTGAAAATACGGTAATTATATTGTTTTCTGCGGGGTTCGCCGGATCGCCGAAAAAGGAAGGCCTTTGGCACGCTTGAGGGCATAGGCGTATACATCCTCATACCAGTCGAGAAAGGCGTCTATAACTTCACGGCCGGCAGGGCTCAGTCGACAGCCTTCGCGTTTGGTGCCGGCAGCCTCCAACAGGGAAAACCCCATGGCCTCCTCAGTTCTCTTTATGCGTCCCCAAGCCGCCCGGTAGGACATGCCGAGGCTTTCCGCAGCTTTTTTGAGTGAACCGAGTTCTCCAATCTTTTGCAGAAGTTGTGCCCTGCCGAGACCGAGCAAAATCTTGTTCTCATGTTGCAGCCAGAGCTTGAGATATATATGGGAAGCTTGAGGCACGGTAGTCTCCTGTCCCTTTGTACATGCCCTATGTCGTCGTCTTTGGCAAGGCGACGCGTACCGCATTGATGCATTATCCGTTGCGAGGGGGGGACTTCACCCGTTTACGGACCAAGCAGCGCGCGTGAACCCCTTACGCTGAGGCGCGCCAACGGTAAACCGCGCCAATATAAAAAAACTTGTTTGCCGGGCAAAGGGGCCTCCAGGCTACGGCCAGCCAGAAGATCGACAAGCGGGGTGATTGTATCCAGATTCAGGCTGTCCTTGCCTGGTACGGGCGACAGCAGCCGGTGCAGGCGTGAGAAAAGGCGCATCCGCCCGCCATGCATTTTCCCCAGAATGCACCCCTGCCAGCGCAGTTCGGGGGGAAGACGTTCCAGTCCCACTTTCGGCAGAAAACAGATTCTTTCTCCGAAAAGAGCGATTTCTCCTGGAGGAAGTTGTGCGCGGGCATCGTCCTCCAGCATACCAGGAGACAGAAGATGCAGAGATGGGGCGCGTACCGGCGTGACGGCCGAAGGTGTCTGCGGCGTTTCGCTACGGGTAGGCTTGCCCAGCAAAGCGATAAAAAAACCCTGCGCGCCGAAGATGTGCCCGCGGATCAGCAAGCTGCCTTCAGCATTTGGAGTGGGATTGTCAAAGGAAAAGCCCGCAAAGGGCTGTAAAGGAAGAAGAGTGAGCCCCAGTTTTTCCACTGCGAAGCGGACGTGTTCTTCGTTTTCCTCGGGATTGGTGGTGCAAGTGGAATAGACGAGCCGTCCGCCGGGAGCGAGCAGGCGTGCGGCCTCCTGCAGAAGTTGGCGTTGCAGACGTATCAAGGGACGTACATTGTCATCTTTCCATAGTTTGCGTACGTTGGGATGTTTTTCTTCAGTGCCCCAGCCGGAGCATGGAGGATCAAGCTGAATGTATTTCCAAGAAGCGGACGGCATGGGGATCCGTTCTCCGGGAAAGGAGCAGGTTCCCGTCTGCAGCAGGTTCTGGCGCAGCAGGTTCTGGCGCAGTGTCGCCAAGCGTTTGGGATTGGGTTCATTTGCCAGCACAAAACCTTTTTCTCCAACCAGTTGGGCCAGCAGGCCTGTCTTGCTTCCCGGGCTTGCGCACATGTCCAGCACAGCCGCGCCAGGGGGAGGAGACAAAGCCAGTGGAGGAAGCATGGAGGAACGATCCTGGATATAACTATATCCGAATACAGAAGACAGGCTTGCGCCCAAAGGAAACGGCTCTTCCAGCAGCTTGCGGGCCAGAGGGGAAAAGTCTTCCATTTCGAACGCAAAGCCTTGCTCACGCAAAAAATCTTCCACCAGGAAGCTATGCTCCGGGCGGCAGACCAGGCGGAAGGATCGGGATACGTGCGTACTGGGTTTCCGCATGGATAAGCTGTACCTCAGTGTTGCGCAAAGCCGCAAGTGATAGTATACGGCGGAAGGCACGAGGGGAGATGTCATTTCCCGGCAAATAAGGAGAACAGAATGAAATTGCTTCGCATTGCTGCTTTTACCTGTATGATGCTGCTGTATGCGGTTCTGGCCCTGGGTGCCGCGCACACCTTTGTTGTAGCTCCTTTCCAAATTACCGGGCCGGCGGGGAATACATACCTCGAAAAAGCCATTCCTTCCACGCTTGCCTCCCGTCTGCAGTGGAAGGGGCATGTGGAAGCGCTTGCCAAGGGGGCACCCTCCAAGCCCTTAGGTAGCGGAGAAGATGCCAAAAAGGCACTTGATGCGTCAAAGGCGAATTCTATTATCTGGGGGAACGCCGTTATTGTGGGTGAAGAATGCAACCTTGAAGTGTACATGATCGGCAAGGACGGCAAGGAATGGCACAAAAACGGCAAATGCTCCGTTAAAAGTTTGATGGGCGCCGTTCAGGGTATTGCCGACAGTATCGGTGTGGAAGTTTTCGGACGTCCCGCGCAACAGGCCGGAGCCCAGCAAGGGCTGCCTGTTGTGAATCAGATGAATCCGGATATCGTGGTCAACCAGACCGGTCAGCAGCAAGTCTATCTGAACCCGCAATTCCGCTATCAAGGTGATACGGGTGGCGAGGCTTCCCGCCTGCGCACGCAGACGCTTCCTTTTGTCATGGTGGACTTCCTGATAGGGAATTTCAGCGGAAAAGGCAAAAACGAAGTGGCTGTACTCAGCGACCACAGGCTGCACATCTACGCCTGGGAACAGGGACGTCTGAAACCTTTGGCAGAAACTGTGGTTTCCATGTCTGCCCAGAATTACTCTTTGCATGCCATTGATCTTGATCACGATGGGGCTTTGGAACTGGTCGTCAGCGCCTTTATGCCGGATACCGCGAGTTCTCAGGGCGGCAACCAGCCGAGCAGCTATATTTATACCTTTGCGGGCGGCAGGTTGCGCCAGTTTTGTGAACGCACCTCATACTTTCTGAGTGTCGTAAAAATGCCGCCGAACTTCACTCCCATGCTGGTCGGCCAAGTTTGGGATTCCATCAAGGTATTCGCTCCCGGCGTGCGCGAGATGATTAAATCCGGCAACAAATATGAACTCGGCGGTCGCCTGACGTTGCCGAAGGATGCCAATGCCTTTAACTTCGCGTGGGTACCCGGCGGCAAAAGCGGTGAAGGCGACAAGCTGGTGGTGCTTGCCGCTGACGAACGCCTGAAAGTCTTCGGCCCCAAGGGCGATGAAATGTATAAGAGCATGGAAAGATTTTCAGGCTCTTCCACCGGAATCGAACATGTGAAAGGGGTATACGGCCTTGCCAGGAATTCTTATGAGCTTCCCGACAAGTATTTCGCCGCCATGCGCATGATTCCCGTGGATTTGAACCGCTCCGGCGAATACGTGCTGCTGGTCAACAAACCCATCTCCATGGCGGCGCAGTTCTTTGAGCGTTATCGTTTCTTCCCCGAAGGCGAAATTCAGGCGCTTGCCTGGGATGGCGTGGGCCTTGGCATGAAATGGAAGACGCGCCGGATCAAGGGATCGGTGGTCGACCTGGATCTTGGGGACATCATGAACAACGGCGTTCAATCTCTGGTGGTGGGCGTCAATACGCACCCGGGTTCCATAGGCGTCAACCAGCGCCAATCGTTTTTGCTGGTCTACCCACTGGATACAAGCCGCATGGATCCCAACACGCCATGGGATAAATCTGAAATGGAAGAGCGCGGAATGAATTAGGGCTTGCCCATGTGAAGGCGGGGCTTGCTCAGAACGCTCGTTTTGTCCAAGGCTCCATAAATTCTCCGGCCGTTCCGCCCGCAGCGAGGTGCCGCAACAGCGCACTCCCAAAAACCACGGCATGGGGCGGCGTGGACATGGCCAGGATCTGCTCCGGCCGGTGGATGCCGAAACCCAGAGCCACCGGCAGGCTGAAAACCGCCCGTGCCCGACGCACGGTCTGTGCCGCTTCCATCGGCAGTTCGCGGCGCACACCCGTGGTACCCATAACGGAAACAGCATACACGTATCCCGAAGCGACAGCGGCATACGCGCGCATGCGTTCGTCATCCGTATTGGGGCCTACCAGAGCGATGAGATCCAGCTTGTGCGGCACCAGGGCGGTACGTAGCGGACCATCCTCGTCCAGGGGCAGATCCGGCACTATACATCCTTGTACGCCGGCGCCAGCAGCGTCCTGCGCCAGACGTTCAAGCCCGTATTGCAAAAAAGGGTTGTAATAGCCCATCAACACAAGCCCGGCCTCAAGCTGCAAATCTGCGAGCTGCCTGAGCGTCCAGTCGAGATCGACGCCCGCAGCCAGAGCCCGGCGAGAAGCTTCTTCCACCACCGGCCCGTCCGCCACAGGATCGGAAAAAGGCACGCCGATTTCAATGATGTCCGCGCCGCTTGCATCCAGCTCACGCACGATCCGGACAAAACTTTCCGGTTCCGGAAACCCAGCGGTGATGAAGGGTATAAGGGCAATGCGCCCTTCGTTGCCGGCCTTTTCAATCCGTTGTTGCAGACTCATGGGGTGCATGCCGCATCTCCTTGGAGCAGGGAAAGATGTTTGGACGCGATGTCAAGATCCTTGTCGCCCCTGCCGGAAAGATTCACCACCACGTGTGAACCTTCGGCAAAAGCGGAAGGCTTATCCAGAACAAAAGCCAGGGCGTGGGAGGATTCGAGCGCCGGAATGATGCCTTCCCTGCGGGAAAGGATTTCAAAAGCGCGCAAGGCCGAAGCATCGGTGACCACGTGGTACTCGGCCCGCCCGGTACTATGCAGCCAAGCGTGCTCCGGCCCCACTCCGGGATAATCGAGACCGGCGGATACCGAATGGGAAGGTTCTATTTGCCCGTCTCCGGTTTGCAGCAACATGCTGAACTGGCCGTGCAGCACCCCGGGGCTGCCGAGATTCAGCGGCGCGGAGTTGTAACAGCCGGGTTCTCCCGTTCCCCCCGCCTCGATGCCGATCAGCCGCACCTTCGCCGCCTCCGGATCGGAGGCAAAGGGATGGAACATGCCTATAGCGTTGGAACCACCGCCTACACAGGCCAGTACTGCATCCGGCAGCCGGCTGAACTGCCTGACGGCCTGCTCCCTGGTCTCCCTGCCGATGACGGTTTGCAGATCGCGCACCAGCGTGGGGAAAGGATGGGGACCGGCGGCAGTGCCGAAGCAATAATGCGTATCGGCCTGTTCCACGATCCATGCGCGCAGGGCCTCGTTGATGGCGTCCTTGAGGGTGCGCGTGCCGCTGTCCACGGGCACGAGCTCGGCGCCAAACAGCTTCATGCGGCTGACGTTGGACGCTTGGCGCTGCACGTCCACGGCCCCCATGTAGATGGTGCAGGCCATGCCCAACTTTGCCGCAGCAGCAGCCGTGGCTACGCCGTGCTGGCCGGCGCCCGTTTCCGCGATCAGCTTCCTCTTGCCCATATGCTTCGCCAGCAACGCCTGGCCAAGGGTATTGTTCATCTTGTGCGCACCGGTGTGTACCAGATCCTCCCGCTTTAGCCACAAGGAGAAGCCGAGTTCCTGCGACAGGGTATCGCAACGGGTCAACGGCGTCGGCCGTCCCGCAAAATCGCGCAACAGACCGGTAAGCTCCTGTTGAAACGCCGGGGAGGAAAAAATAGTTTCACATGCCCGCTCCAATTCCCACAGGGGCGGCATGAGCAATTCAGGCACAAATTGCCCTCCGAAATCGCCGAACCGACCTTTTTTCATAATGGTATCTCCTAACTATGGTTGGCAAACGACCTCTGACGACGACATCATGGCAAGATACGCCGCTGCCGTTTTACAAGCGCAAGCGCCTTACGCACGAGCGCGTGATCCTTGATGCCCGGCGCGCTCTCCAGAGCGGAATTCATATCCACGCCACACGGCCCTGCCCCCGGTTCAAAAGCGACAAGAACGGAGAACAGCTTTTCCGCTCCCAAACCTCCGGCCAGCAGCCAAGGTCTGGGCGGACGGATATGCCGCAGGGCATCCGCATTCAGGCTTTTGCCGCTTCCGCCGCCGCTCTGGCCTGCATCCAGCAGAAAATACGCGCATACGGGCGCGAAACGCTCCATTGTCCGTTCCAGATCCTCCGGCGCGAGTTTTTCCGGCCACAGCGTCTTGATGACGCGTTCCGGCCCCAGCGCGCGGCAAAAGGCAGGATCCTCCCCTCCGTGCACCTGGATGAAGTCAAGACGGGCGCGGCGGGCGATATCGCGCACTTCGGCAAGGTCCGCCCCGACAAACACCCCGGTTCTCAAGGCCGGCCCGTCCGGCAGGGCGGCCGCGCGCCGTGGCTCCAGAAAGCGAGGACTGGACGGGGCAAAAATGAAGCCGATAAAATCCGCCCCCAGGCCATGGCACAGGGCTACATCAGCCGCTCTGGTCAGGCCGCAGATTTTGCACAACAGATCAGGCATGACTCCGTCCGCTTTTTCCAACGTCTTTTTGCAACAGCACTGCCAGAGCCTCGCCCGGCTCACCGCCGCGCATCAACGAGGTGCCGACCAGAGCGGCGTCAAAGCCCGAGGCAGCCGCAACGTCAAGATCATTCCGTTCGCGTATGCCGCTGGCCATGATCC
>WRKB01000257.1 GCA_009778295.1 Betaproteobacteria bacterium
AGCAGCGCGTGCTGGCCGCGCGGATGTCCGACGTCGCCCAGGCAGGCGCAGCGCCACGGCAGGCCTCGGCAGGCGTATTCCATATCCCGTGGATAATAGTGGTACGGGTCCTGATGGGGCAGGGTGCTTGGCCCGCGCGGCTGCCGGAATGCCCGGGCCAGCGGCTGATCTTCCGGCAAGGCGAAGAAGGTCGCGTACAGACGGCCGCCGGGGCGCATATGCGGCGCAAGGCGTTCCAGGCAGAGGCGGATGTCGTTGAAGGGCAGATGCGTGAACAGGGATTGGGCCAGGGCGAAATCGAAGGGCGCCGTAAAGCCGGAAAAATCGAAATCCGCATTGGATTGAAAGTGCGCGCGGGGCACGCTGAGTCCCAGGGGGGCGAGTTCTTCCGTAAGCCCGGCATCAATGAGTTCCGGGTGCAGATCGTGCCCGTAATAGCCGCCCGTTTGCAAATAGCGCACGAAATGCACGCCCCCGCGCAGGCAGCCGCAGCCGATATCCAGCAGCGTATGCTCCGGAAGCAAACCGTGCCGGATAAGCTGCTCCAGTTGAAAAAGCCCCAGCTCTTCCCACAGCCCGCCGACGTATTCGCGGTGGCGTTTTTGCCGGACGCGTTCCCGCATGCGCCGCGCATCGGTGTATTGGTTTTCGCGCATGCCTACGCTTCCCCTTGCGTTTCCCTTGGGTTGTCGGCGTCCATTTCCGAATCGGAGGAATATCCGCGCGTATTGCGCCCCAGCAGACAGAAAACTTCGTAACTGATGGTGCCCCAGGCGTCCGCGAGTTCGTGGATGGTGACGGCGTTGGGGTCGGGGCCGCCGAGTATCCAGGCGGTATCCCCGGCTTGCGCATTTGGAACCTCGCTGAGGTCGATGCACAGCATGCCCATGCACACCCGGCCGAGCACGGCCACGCGCTTGCCGCGCAGCATGAGCTGCCCGCGGTTTGAAAAGGCCCGCGCGTATCCGTCAGCGTAGCCGATGCCGACGATTCCTATGCGCATGGCATGCGGAGCGGTAAAAGTACGGCCGTAGCTCACGCTCTCCCCGCCCCGGATATGGCGGACTTGCAGAATGGGCGCGCCCGCGTCCATGGCGCATTCAAGCGCTGCGCCGATTGTCTCCCGCTGTGTGCCGTGAAAGGGATTGCCGCCATAGAGGGCTATGCCCGGGCGGGCCATGTCAAAGGCCGCCGAAGGGTGGCCAAGAGCGGCGGCGGAATTGGCCAATGTGGCGCGCAAACCGGGAAAGCGGCGCATTTGCCGCACAAGGGCGTCGAAGGTCTGTATCTGTTGATTCGTGTAGGCGTCCTGTTCCGGGGCATCGGCAGCGGCCAGGTGCGAAAGGCACAGCACCGGCCTCAGCCCCGGCAGGGAACTCAGGCGTTCGATCACCTCGGGCGCTTCTTCGGGAACAAAACCCAGGCGGGTCATGCCGGTATTCCATTTCACGGCGATGCGCAGCGGACGCTCGGGGTTGCCGTGTGCGGCGGCCAGTTCCAGGCTGTGCTGATCATGCACCAGGGGAACAACGTCCGCTGCCGCTGCCCGGGCCATTTCCTCCGGCGTGGGAGCGCCGAGCAGGGCGAGGCAGAAAGCGCCGCCGTCTGCGGCATTGCCGAACCCTTCCGAACGCAGGAACAGCGCCTCGGATACGGTGCCCACGGCGAAAAATCGCGCTCCGCATTGAGCCAGAGCCTTGGCGACCGGCAGAAGACCGTGGCCGTAGGCGTCGGACTTGACGACGGCGATAAGCCGTTCTGCCTGACCTATATATTTGAAATTGCGCTGGATACGATCCAGATGGATGCGGATCCGGCAGGGACTTACGCTGAAGGTGTTCACGGTAACCATCTTTTTCAAAAGGCATCCGCGCCGGGAAATGAAACGAGAGATGGGGGAGGCTACCCCAAAAAAGGCTTCCTCACAAGTGACTTCCCAAAAGCGCCGCGCAAGGCTACAGTGCGCCGCATGCACATACCCGGATATTTCTCCATCAGGGGCATGGACGGTGCGGCCCGCGCCGCGGCCTTGCACACGGCGCACGGCGTGGTTCTTACGCCGGTGTTCATGCCCGTGGGGACGGGCGCCACGGTCAAGGCCCTCGCTCCGGACGATCTGGAAGCCGCTGGCGCGCAAATAATCCTTTCCAACACCTATCACCTCTATCTGCGCCCGGGGCACGAACTGGTGGAGCGGCAGGGCGGCCTGCATTCCTTTATGGCCTGGAACAAGCCCATCCTGACCGACAGTGGCGGTTTTCAGGTGTTCAGCCTGAGCGGCCTGCGCAGGATTCTGGAGGAAGGGGTGGAGTTTCGTTCGCACCTGGACGGTTCCAAACATCTGTTCACGCCGGAAAAGGTCGTCGGGATACAACGGGCGCTTGGCTCCGACATCATGATGGTTCTGGACGAGTGCGTGCCCTACGGCGCCGGCTACGCCTATACCGAAGAGTCCCTTGAACGCACCACGCGATGGGCCTTGCGTTCACGCGAGGCCTATCCGGCGGGCGCCGCGGACAATCTGCTTTTTGCCATTACCCAGGGCGGTTTTTTTAAGGACCTGCGCGCACGTTCCATTGAACAGCTGATCGGGCATGATTACGACGGTTTCGCCATCGGCGGTCTTTCCGTGGGGGAAAGCAAAGAGGAGCTGTATGAATTTATGGAGTATTGCGCGCCATTGCTTCCCGCGGGCAAGCCGCGCTATCTCATGGGAGTGGGCGCCCCGCTGGATATCGTGCGCGGCATCGGCGCCGGAATCGACATGTTCGACTGCGTGCTGCCCACGCGCAACGCGCGCAACGGAACCCTGTATACTTCGTTGGGCAAGGTGAACATCAAGAACAGGGAATATGCCGAGGACGACAGTCCGCTGGACCCCGCATGCTCTTGTTATACCTGCCGCAATTTCAGCCGCGCGTATCTGCGCCACCTGTACGCCGCGCACGAATTGCTGGCGTACAGGCTCAATTCGCTCCACAACCTGAGCTATTTTCTGCACGTGACGTCCAGCGCGGGAGAAGCCATTCTTCAGGGGCGCTTTGCGGCGTTTTGTTCCGGCATGGAGACGCTGTACGCGGAGTGAGCATCAGGCCCGGCGCGGGGGCCGAGGTCACTTTCGCGTGCCCCTGACGGCATTCAGCACGGCCAGAAGGGCCACGCCGACATCCGCGAAGACGGCCTCCCACAGACCGCTCAGACCCGCGATGCCGAAGATCATAATCAGGCCTTTGACGCCAAAGGCCAGGGCAATATTCTGCCATACCACGCGGCGAACCCGCCTGGCGATGGCGAACAATTCCGGTATCTTTTCCGGAGAGTCGTTGAGGATGACGACATCGGCGGCTTCGATGGCCGTTTTGGCGCCCATGCCGCCCATGGCGATGCCCACGCGGGAAAGCGCCAGCAGGGGCGCGTCGTTGATGTCGTCGCCCACGTATGCCGTATGGGCTGCCTGGGCGAAACCGGGCAGAGCGGCAGCTTTTTCTTCGGGCAAAAGCGGGGGGCGGCCTCCGGCAAGGTTTGGCTGTTCGGCGGCCCAGGCGGCTGTGTCTTCCATGTCGTCTGTGAGCATGTGGGAACGTATTCCGTGTTCGGCAAGGACGCCGGCAGTCTGGGAGGCATCGGCCTCAATCCGGAAGACGATGTTGTCCACATGCAGCAGGTTGTCGAAAACAATCCCCCCCTTGACCAGGATACCCCGGCGCGAGGCCGCGCCGATGCCGCCGAAATAGCCCAGGGGAATGGATATGAGCAGCGCGCAGGGGCAGGCGATGACGAGCAGGATCAGCGCCCGGTATGCCCAGGTGCGCCAGTCTCCCCCCAGAAAAAGAGGAGGAAGCGCGGCCACGAGGAGCGCGGCGGCCGTAATCGTCGGCGTATAATATCTGGCGAAACGCGTGATGAAGCGCTCGGTTGAGGATTTGTTGGCGGAGGCGTGTTCCACCAGTTCCAGAATGCGGGCAATCTGGCTTTGGTCGAAGGGACGCTGCACTTCCACCGTCAGTACGGAACCGAGATTGATGGAACCGCCGAGCACCCTGTCGCCTGCCTGAACGCCGATGGGCGCGGATTCTCCCGTAAGGGGGGACTGATCCACAGTGGAGACGCCGGCAAGCACGACGCCATCCAGGGGGATTTTTTCTCCGGCCTGCACCGTGATCTGCTGGCCGGGCAGAACATCTTCCACCAGATGATCGATTGTTTGTCTGTTTTCCTGCACATGCGCCAAGTCGGGTTTGCTGGCCAGCAGGCGGCCGATGGATCGGCGGGAATTGCTTGCCGCGCGTCCCTGAAAGAATTCTCCACAACGGTAAAACAGCATGACGCCTACCGCTTCGGGCAGTTCGCCCATGGCGATGGCGGCAAGCGTTGCCAAAGCCATCAGAGTGAATTCGTTGAAAATATCTCCGCGGGCCAGGGCGCGTCCCGCAGCCCGGATGATGGAAGTTCCGCAGGCCAGGTAGGGAATGGCATAGGCGCCCCATACGAAGCTGACGCCGAGGTGTTGTTCGAGGTATTCTTCAAATACCAGGATCACGGCGAAGAAGATGCCGCAAATCGTCAACAGCAGGATTTCCCTGCGTTCCTCGCGTTCATGGAAATCCGCATCTTTTCCGCAACACGGGCAGAGGGATGTTTCTTGTACGGATGTAGGCATTTTTTATGGCGTGTTATTGGGGGGTTCCCGCCGAGGATAGCGGCCGCAGGTAAAACGCGCGCCTTCCGGACAGTATTTCAGGCGTTCGCACTTGGCCCCTGCCGGAGTGAAAATTTCCGGCAGCGCTTCCCTGCATTTTTCCAGCATGGCGTTTGCAACGGCGCGGATCTCCCACTGGGCGCGCGTGCAGCAGCGCTGTTCAAAAAAGTTCAGGAGGGAGCGGCAGTTCATTGTCACCACGATGCGCGTCTGCGTGGCCTGCGGCAAGACGAAGCGCGCGTCTTCATTGGCTTTCGCGCCCAGGCGGCCTTCGGCCTCCAGGAGCCGCCTGATGTCCCTGTACGCGTCCCCCACGTCGTCCATAAAGCGCATGAAGCGTTTTTTGGCCTCCGTATTTTTCGCAATGGCGGGAGGCATGATGTAATCGAAATGGGAGGCATCCACATAACGCTGGCTTTGTTGGGAATAGGAGGCCAGGCGATGGCGAACCAACTGGTGCGTAAGCGCCCGCGATACGCCGGAAAGCGCGAAGGTGAACGAAACATGCTCGATGGGGCTGGTATGTCCGGACTCCAGTATCTGAGCGACAAATTCCGCCTGTATCTCCCGGCTTGGTTCTTCGGAGAGCAGGCGCGGCCACATGTCGCCGGCATATCCCGCATGGTAGCACTGCCGGAAGGCTGCGTATATCAGCTCGAGGGCGTTTGGGGTATGGGTCAGCAGTTCAACCTGCGCTGGTACGGGAGGCATGTATTTTTTCCGTTTGCACGCGCGGCGCGCGCGTCGTTCTGTTGCCGTTACTCTTCTCTGTTCAGAAGCGCATGGGCCTTCGGGGTAGCCATACGCCCCCTGGGGCTGCGCTGCAAAAAACCGCACTGGATAAGATAGGGCTCGTAAATTTCCTCCAGGGTGCGCACTTCCTCGCAGCAGGCCACGGCCAGAGTCTTCACCCCCACCGGGCCGCCTCCGAAATTGCGGATGAGTGCCGAAAGAAGCTTCCGATCCATCTGATCCAGGCCGTTTTCATCCACGTCCATGCGCAGCAGGGCGTCCGCAGCCAGCTCTTCCGTAATGTCCTCGCTCCCTTGCACGAGAGCGAAATCCCTCACCCGCCGCAAAAGGCGGTTGGCGATGCGCGGCGTTCCCCGCGCCCTGCGTCCTATTTCCAGTGCGCCGGATTCGGTAATCTCAATGCGCAGGATCTGCGCCGAGCGCCGCACCACCTGGGCCAGTTCTTCCGGGCTGTAGTACTCAAGACGCATGGCAATGCCGAAACGGTCGCGTAACGGCGCGGACAGCAACCCGACGCGCGTTGTGGCCCCGACCAGCGTGAAAGGCTCCACATCTATCCTGACCGTACGCGCCGCCGGGCCCTGGCCTATGATCAGATCGAGCTTGAAGTCTTCCATCGCCGGATACAGCACTTCCTCCACAGCGATAGGCATGCGGTGTATCTCATCCACAAAAAGTAGATCATGGCGTCCCAGATTCGTCAGAATAGCGGCTAAATCACCGCTGCGCTCAAGCACCGGCCCGGAAGAGCAGACAATATTCACACCGAGTTCCGAAGCCATGATCTGCGCCAGCGTTGTCTTGCCCAAGCCGGGATTGCCATGGAACAGAACATGATCAAGCGCCTTGTCCCGTTCCAGGGCCGCCCTCAGAAATACCTTGAGATTGGCCCGCAGCTCCTTCTGGCCGATAAATTCGTCCAGCGTACGCGGCCGGACGGATTCATCGTGTATCCGCACCTGATCTTCCATACTCCGCTCCTGCGCTCCGCCGGGGAAACGGCAGTGCCCGGAGCGTTCAATACTTCACGCTCCGGGCACTGGCAATCATTTCTTTTTCGCCAGGTCTTTCAACGCGGCGCGCAATGCGCCCGCGACGTCGAGATCCGGCTCGTCGCGCAAAATCCTGCGCAAAACGGGCGCAACTTCTTCCTCAGGATAGCCCAGATTGGCGAACCCGTCCAGGGCATCGCGGTATACGCCGCCGGGGCGCTCGCCTTTGCCCGCCAGGGGCGCGGCCTGGGGCATGCCTTCGACCTTGAGTTTATATTTGAGTTCAAGAAACACATGCTGCGCGGTTTTTTTGCCGATGCCGGAGACGCGCGTCAACGCCAGCACATCGTCTTCCAGGACGATGCGCCGCAAATCTTCCGGCCTGAAAAGCGACAGGACGGCAAGGGCCGTCTTGGCGCCCACCTTGGAAATGGAGGTCAACACGATAAAGGTCTGGCGTTCTTCCCAGGAAGGGAAACCATAAAGTTCCTGGGCGTCTTCGCGCACCATGAGGCAGGTGTGGAACGCCACATGCCCGCCTTTGTCCGGTAACGCGGCCAGGGCATGCGTGGGCAGAAAAATTTCATAGCCGATGCCGTTTTCGGTGACAACCACACACGCATTGCCTGCATTTTCCGCACGCCTGCCTTCCACATAGGCGATCATGCTCTGGCCTCCCCTTCGTTCAACGACGTGTTTTCAACCGCCTATGGCCAC
>WRKB01000258.1 GCA_009778295.1 Betaproteobacteria bacterium
GTGGGCTTCCGAGGTGTTGGAACCAATAATGAAAAAACAGCTGGCGCGGTCAATGTCCGCGTAAGTGCCCATCGGCTCGTCCTTGCCGAAGGAGGTGAGGTATCCTCCAACCGCCGAGGCCATACATAAGCGGGGATTGCCGTCCACATTGTTCGTG
Organism: Betaproteobacteria bacterium; assembly: GCA_009778295.1. Taxonomy (GTDB): domain Bacteria; phylum Desulfobacterota; class Desulfovibrionia; order Desulfovibrionales; family Desulfovibrionaceae; genus WRKB01. The sequence goes on from WRKB01000258.1 coordinate 158, forward strand.
CGGAACCCCGCCTTGAATATTTTGTTGGCGAGATAGGTCTCTTCTGTCAGACACTGGCCGGAACCGTACCATGCAACGGAGTTCGGCCCATGTGCATCCACGGCGGCGCGGAACTTCTTGGCCATCAAATCCAGGGCATCGTTCCACGCAAGCGGCTCCAACGGCGCGTCCTTATTTTTACGGTACATCGGCTGGGTGACGCGATCCGGCGAATTCAGCACCGGAATAAGCATGGCCCCTTTCAGGCATAGCAAACCCGCGTTGTGGTTGCCGGGGTCGCCTTTAATAGCAACAGCTTTACCGTTTTTTACCCCTACAAGCACGCCGCAGCCGGTACCGCAGTAGCGGCATACGCCCTTGACCCACGTATCTGGGGTATCATCCTGTGCGCCGGCGGCCAATGCCTGCAGTGGACCGGAAGCTGCCGCGACCGCTGCTGAGAGCGCCATGCTGCGTAAAAATTCACGTCTTGAAAATTCCATATTCTTCTCCTTCACGAAGGAATACGCGTGTACAATAAGCCTCTGCGTGGCGGAAATTTCTCTTTCATCCCCGCGCCAATACTATTCCAAGGTAGTTTTGCCTGTTTCCTGACGGTAGACGTAGGCGCTGCCATGCATGGAGCCCTGGTGGTAAGGGTGGCAGCTTGAACAGTCGTTCCGCTTGCCGAACTTCGCTTCCATACGATCCATGCTCAACGAATGGCAGCGGGCACACAAACTAGCGTCCGGCGTGCGCGTGAACGCCACGGAACCCTTGCCGTCCGGCTGTCCATGACAGGTTTGACAACGCACCAAGGTAACCCCATGCTTGCTCTCATACCATTCCTGAGCCACCTTGGGCGTAGTTTTGATATGGCATCCATAACAATCACCCATGCGCTCCGGAGCGTCAAGATGCTTGGCGGCTTCACAGCGCACCGCAGGAAAAGCCCAATTTATATACGCGAAATAGCCACCCACCAGTACGAGCAGCAGCAGTGGAATGATAATTACAGGTTTACGGAGTATATCCGTCATGGCTGACTCTCCTTGAGTTTGCTGAGAAACTTGGCATTGCGCGGAATACGTTTATCAAAGGGAGGCAGGTGCGCCATATTGGCATGACACCCTGCACAGCCGCTACGGGCCTGACCGTTGGTTCCCAGATACGCTTCATGGGCCAGTTTGCCTTCCACAGAAACAGGACCGTCATTTTTAGCGTTTTTGAGCAAATCTTCGTGACAAACGCGGCAATTGCCGTCATCCACAAAACGGCGGGCCACAGGCTGCATAGCAGCACGATCCAGTTCAGGAGGCTTTTCGGTATAATGCACCCAAAGATCCTTGCCCCCCAGATACGATTTGCCCGCCAGCATGCGTACAATATTCGTACCCGGCACATGGCACTGCACACAACCTATAGGCTGCCCCTTGGCATCTTTGGCATGCGGAGAAGCCTCCAGCTCTTTTTGATAGAGCTGCATCTCGTGGCAGGAGAGGCAAAAGCTGCTCTTTTGGGTTTCCCTGACAACCATGCCTGTCCCCAGCAGGCACACGAACACCGCGATACCGGCCATCCAGTATCGTTTTCGTCGTAACGACATACGGTTATTACTCCTTTTGCTTGTGTACGCACACCACTTCTGAATGCCACTCTGGAACGTAGTGCTGTTTTGCAGAGATAAACTACAAAAAACATGCCGTGCGGGCACAGATTAAAATCTTTTGTAATTATACTATGTTAATAATATTAACATAGTAATGATAAAAAATGAAGGGTAAAACAGCCTTGCAATGTGTAGAAAAATCAGACAGTTTGTCAGATAAATATGACTCTCCGCCCACGCAGCGAAAAGGACCCAAAGGATGAAATGCAGCACTGTGAAGCCGTATATATTGCCCTTTTTTCTTTCCGCGATCTGGTGCCTGCTGCTGCTGGTGCTTTTGCAACGCAATATGCGGGATGAAGAAAGCTACGCAACGGCACTGGCCCGTTTGCAGGCCCGCACTCTCTGCGCCCAGATGATGGACACCCGAGCCTGGAATGCTGCCCACGGCGGCGTATATGTGCGTGAAAGCGAATATGGCGTCGCCAACCCCTGGATTCCGGAAGAAATGCGCCGCGCTACCCTGTCCAACGGCGAAAGCCTCGTACTCATCAATCCTGCCTACATGAGCCGCCAGATTGCCGAACGCGGCAGCACCAAAGGCGCGCGCTTGCGCATCACCAGCAGCAAGCCCCTCCGCCCGGAAAACCGGGCCGACGCATGGGAAGAGGCTGCGTTGCGCAGCATCAGCCTGGGAGAACCCGAAGTGTTCAAATTGGATGCGTCCGTGCCGGGTTCGCAAAATTTCCGTTATATTGCGCCGTTGCATGCCGAAGAAGACTGTCTGCGCTGCCATACAAACAACAGGCTGCATGAAGTACGCGGCGGCATCAGCGTGACCCTGGAAGCCGCCCCCTTTTTACGGACAATCCAGGAATACAACGACACCCTCGGCTATACCTATGCGCTTATGGGACTGGCGGGCATGCTGGGAATAGGCAGTCTTTCCTTTGCCATTAATCGCAAGCGCCTTCTTGCGGAGCATAAGGAGCAGATGAACAGCACCTTTTTAGCGAACATGAGCCACGACATGCGTACGCCGCTCACCGGCATCATGGGCATGGCCGACTTGCTGCAGGAAGAAACGAATGAAGAGAAAAAACGGCAGGCATGCCGCTATCTTCGTTCCGCTGCCGCTACGTTGCTGGACATGGTTACGGACATCACCACGCATGCGGCCCTGGATACAGGACAGCTTCAATGTGCGCATCAGGCTTTTTCACTTAAAGAAAGCCTGGAGACCTGCCTGGAGCTGTTCCGCCCTGCCTGTGCTGAAAAAAAGCTGGAACTGGAACTCAGAATTATGGATGACCTGCCGCCTGTGCTGCTGGGAGATGAGTTCCGTTTGCGGCAGGCGCTCGGCAACCTGGTGGGCAATGCGGTAAAATTTACGGAACGTGGCGGTATCCGTGTAGAAGCGGGGGGGGAAGCCGTAGACGGCAATGAGTATATGCTGCTTATGAAGGTGCGGGACACCGGCCCCGGCATTGTGCCGGAAGAACAGGCGCACATTTTTGAACGCTTTGCCCAAGGCAACCAAGGCGAGATGCACAGCACGCCGGGCACAGGACTTGGACTGTCCATTACACGAGAATTGGCGGGATTGATGCGTGGTACGCTTTGTCTGGAAAGCACACCTGGTGAAGGAAGCTGCTTTACCCTCAGCCTTCGTTGTGCACTGCCCGCAAATGCGACCAATGCACAATCCCGCCCGCTCGACGAGGGTGAAAAAAAAGTTTTGCAAGAGACGTCCGCCGCCCCGGCAAGCAAGCCCGAAGCACTCCGTATTGTCCTTGCGGAAGATAATAAGGCCAGCGCACATTTCTTCAAGGAAATTTTGCGTCAGGCCGGACACAGTGTTGCAGTGGCCGAGGACGGGTTCGAAGCGCTTGCGCTCTTGCGGCATACCCCTGCAGACCTTGCCATTCTTGACATTCGTATGCCCGGTATAAACGGCCTGGAGCTTGTGGAGATCATCCGCAAAGGCGACGCGGGTGTTGAACCGGCACTACCGATCATCAGCATTACCGCCTCACAGAATGAAGAAATGCAAACACGGCTCAAGCAGCTCGGCGTGTGCGTTCAAGTGGCAAAACCCCTCAGCGCGGCACAACTCCTGCAAAGCATACGAAAAGCATACGGGAACAACAGTCTGCAGAGAGCGCCATCCGGTACGGAAACAGTCTTCGACCTTGCCGCAGCCCTTGAAAAAATGGAGGGCAACCATGTGTTGCTGCGCAAACTCGCCGCCGTGTCGCTTGAGGAACTGCCGCTACAGGAGCAGGCTCTTACACGGGCCATGGAGCAGAACACGCTGACGCAAGTTCACTGTCTGGCCCATGCGCTGAAAAACTCCGCAGCCATGCTGCAACTTCGACAACTGCGGACTGCCGCCGCAATCCTGGAAAACACCGCCCAAGCACAACAGGACTGCCAGCAGGCATGGCGGACGCTTCAACAGGCGATGCCCGTAGCGCAGAATGCCTTGCGGGCGTATGTGGATAACCGGGTGGATGCGATATGACAAAACTTCTCGTAGTGGATGACGAAGCTCTGGTGCGCGTGCTGGTGGAAGAAGTGGTCGGCGCCCTTGGCTTTGAAGTGCTCAGCGCCGGCACCTTGGCGGAAGGATTGGCGTTGGGCCGCAAAGGCGTGGACCTTGTGCTGCTGGATGTCTTGCTGCCTGACGGTAACGGACTCGAGCGGATTAAAGATTTCAGCTACCTGCCCTCCCATCCGGAAATCCTGATCATCAGCGGGCACGGAGACGGCGATGCTGTTGAAAAGGCATTACGCTCAGGCGTCTGGGAATTTCTCGCCAAACCACTGAGCCCCCAGGAACTGACCCAGACCGTCAGCCAACTTATAGCCTACCGCCTCGGGAAACCGCGCCGCCAGGAAACCTCGCCCTTGGCGCGTATGGGCATCATCGGCAACAGCCCGCAACTTATGGCAGCCCTTCAAATACTGGCGGAAGCCGCGGCCAGCGACGTCAACGTCCTCCTGTTGGGAGAAACCGGCGTAGGCAAAGAACTCTTCGCCCATGCCCTGCACAAGAACAGCGCACGCGCCGCCCAACCTTTCGTGACCGTTGACTGCGCCGCATTACCCGCAAGCTTGGTGGAAAGCCATCTGTTCGGCTATGCCAAAGGAGCCTTCACCGGGGCGGATCGCAGCCGCGAGGGGCTGCTTGCGGCCGCCCATCGGGGCACATTATTTCTGGATGAAGTGGGGGATCTGCCCGCTGTAATCCAGGGCAATTTTTTACGCGTTCTTGAATTACGGCGCTTCCGCCCCGTAGGAGAGGTAAGGGAGGCTGAAAGCCAGTTCCGGCTTGTGGCCGCAACCAACCGTGATCTGGAACAGCTTGCAGCGCTTGATCTGTTTCGTAACGATCTGCTCTTCCGGCTGCGCGGGGTCAGCATTCGTATCCCTCCGTTGCGGGAGCGCACAGAAGACATCCCCGATCTGACCCGGCATGCGGTCATGCGCTTTTGCTCACAGCATGCCATGCCTGCTAAGGAAATCACCGACGGATGCCTGGATCTGCTGCTCGAATACACTTGGCCCGGCAACGTGCGCGAACTCTTCCACACCATGGCGAGAGCCTGCGTTGCCGCAGGGCAACAGAACCGGATCTTTGCCGGACACCTGCCCACGGAACTGCGGGTTGCCGTAGCGCGCCGCAACATAGATAATTCACTACAAGCACCGTTTCAGGGACAAGCGTTTCCCCCCCTTGCGGACACGCCCAGCTTGCGCGAGTGGAAAACTCGCGCAGAGGCCATGTATGTCGAACAACTCGTTATGCACTGCCGGGGAGATATGCGTAAAGCTGCTGATATTGCTGGACTTTCTCGGGGGCACCTGTATGAGCTTCTAAAAAAGCACGGAAAAAACAAACGGTAGGGCATTTTTTACTGGTGAAACGAGTGGCAAGTCGTTGCCATTTTTCCAAAGAATTTGTACACACAGCGAAAAGTTGCTGTACGCACAGCAACTGCAAAGCGCCCGCAGAGGCAGGCCAAGTTCTCTTCGCATCACGCTGAATGCCGCCTATGTCTTCGCGGCGCGGGCTGCTGCCTTCGGCCGTAGCCCGATTCCAAGTGCAATCCGTTTGATTGCAACGTGGCATCAAAATCAAATACGATTTGATAATGCTCTAACAGCATGGCAAAGGCTTCGGGATATGGATACCCCCAGGACCATCAAGGGTTATGTGACCGCACTGGCGGCAAACGCCGATGAAACAAAGGCCCGCATCGCGGTGGAAACGGACGGCGTTGCCTACCATGTTATCCGCCGCGGAGCGGGAGTGGATCTTGACGATCATCTGAGCGCTCTGGTGCAGGTCACGGGTATTGTATACCAAGATGAGGACGAAAATTGGCTGATCAACGTGCGTAGCTATGAATTGCTGGAAGACGACAGCTGGTTCGAAGACGACTAGCCTAAAATAATTGCAATTGATGTCCTGTGGCGCGACTGCGGGCCACGAGGGTAGAACTTTTGCAGAATGGCCGTATGGCGTCAAGAAAGGGGGAAGGCTCAAGCCGAACGCTTCGCCCGTATAAACGCCGTTGGGCCGCGTGGCTGACAAACAGCGCCTCGCTCGCGCGACTCGCTCCCACATAGAAAAGCCGTAACTCTTCTTGTGCGGCAAGTTCGGCATCCTTCTCCTGCGCATCTTCCTCGTCATGGCTGCGTGCGAATGGCAAAATCCCTGCTTCCAGCGCCGGAAGAAAGACAACTCTGAATTCAAGCCCTTTGGATGCATGCAGTGTCAGAATCCTCACGTGCTCCGCACGTTCGCGCACCTGTTCCAAATCCCGCATAAAATGCAACTGCGTAAACAGCTCTTTCCATCCTTCTGTCGCGTTCCACAGTTTTTCCAAAGCAGCCAGAGCAGGAGAAGTGAGAAATAGGGGATCAAAGGGAGCCTGCCCTTTAAGGGCGGCAGCCACAGCAGCCGGACCTTGCGACCAGATATTCGGCGCCAGTTCTACCGACTCTTCGCCCTGAAACGCGCGGCCGCCCCCCAAACCGAGAAAACGTTCAGCCCCGGCCAGCAGCAAAGCCACACGCGGTTCATGCCAGAAAGCCTCCTGTTCCGGCACAGAAGGCTGGATATTAAATTGCTCCAGGACGTTTTTATATAAAGGAATAAGCGCCTTCATGCGCACTAGGATGGCTATTTCGCCAGGGCTGCAAGCATTTTTCAGGTGTCCCACATCAACGCCGCGCTCGTGATCGCTCAGACTGTGTGAGCCGCTACCAAGCAGCGCACGCACGCATTCCCCGATCCAGCGGGCTTCAGCTCTGTCGCCCGGCGCAGAAAACAGACGCAGAACGGCAGGTCCATCCCGGCCGGCACGCAAGGGATTGCATCCTTCTTTTTGATTCAGAATGGCGTTTGCAAAAGCC
>WRKB01000259.1 GCA_009778295.1 Betaproteobacteria bacterium
GCGTACGCCGGTTCGAGGTTATTTTGGGGGCATAGCCGCCGCGAAGGCATAGGCGGCATGTATTGCCGCCGGTGTATGCCGGAGTGGGCGTGGTTTTCAGCATGCAATCCCGATTGAATGCGACGTGGTATCAGCCCCTCTTGCCATCGGCGCGCAGCAATGGCACATACAGGCGAGTTCACTTCGCCGTTAGCGGCAAACTCAAAGTGAAAATGCTCTAAATGAAAACGCCACAGCAGAACATTGAAGCCGGCATCTATCCTCTGACGAGGCTGCCTCCTCTGGATTTTCCGCCCTGCGGGCGTTCTGCGCCTTCCGAGGAAGCCTGCCGGACGCTCTGGGATGCGTACGAGATGCCCGAGCACATCCGCGCCCATTCCGCACAGGTGGCGCATTTCAGCGTGATTCTGGCCGACTTGGCCATCAAACGCGGTGCCGCTGTGCGGGTGGAAGATGTGCGGGCTTGCGCCCTGCTGCATGACATAGCCAAAAGCTATACCCTCCGGCACGGCGGCAGCCATGCCCAATTGGGCGCTGTCTGGGCGCTTGCGGAAACGGGACATGCCGGCATCGCGCAGGGCATCCTGCATCATGTGTATTGGCCGTGGCCCTTGCGGGAAGAAACGCTCTGCACGCTGCCCATCCTGGTGTTGTATGCGGATAAGCGCACGCAACATGAGAAGTTTGTGACCCTTGAAGAACGTTTTGCGGATCTTGTAGTGCGGTACGGAATATATGAACAGGCCCGTCAGGGAATTGAAATGTCGCAACGACAAGCTGTGAGTATAGAACGCGCGCTCTCAGCGCGCCTGGGGGTGGAACTGGATGCGCATACTCCTGATAGCGGGCGGCTGGTCAAACGAGCGTGAGGTATCGCTGAACGGCGCGGTCGGCATTGCCGGGGCGCTTGCGGAGCGTGGGCACAGCGTTACCCGTTTTGACCCGGCCGTTGAATTCGACGCGCTTTTGGAAAAGGCCGCCGGACACGATGCGGCCTTCATCAATTTGCACGGCGCTCCGGGAGAGGACGGGCTCATCCAGGGGCTGCTTGAACGGATCGGCTGCCCATACCAGGGCGCAGGGCCTGCCGCGTCTTTTCTTGCCCTGCATAAGGCGGCGGCCAAGCAGCTTTTCCGGCGGGCCGGACTGCTGACGCCGGACTGGGAATTTCTTCCTGCGCCGCCACCCGCCGGCTGGCGACCGACGTTGCCGTATCCTCTTTTTGCCAAGGCCAACACGGGGGGATCCAGCTTGGGGCTGGTACGGGTTGAGGATGAGCAAAACCTGCGAGGTGTCCTGCGCGAAAAATTCGCCGCCGGGGAGGAAGTGCTGCTCGAAACATCCGTCAGCGGGCAGGAAGTCACCTGCGGAGTGCTCGGTGAGGAGGCGCTGCCCCCCATCCTCATCCAGCCGCTTGAAGGCAGTTATTTCGACTATCAAAGTAAATACCGGAAAGGCGGGGCCAAGGAGCTGTGCCCTGCGCCCCTGCCGGACGAAATAACCCGGCGGCTGATGGAACTTGCGCTCAAGGCGCACAGGCTGCTCGGCATTGAGGGATACAGTCGTGCGGATTTCATTTTGTCCGCGGATGGACATCCCTATATTCTGGAAATAAACACTCTACCCGGTATGACCGCCACCAGCCTCATTCCCCAGGAAGCCGCCGCCGTGGGCCTCAGCTTTGGCGAATTGCTCGAACGCCTCCTGAATTTGGGCATACGGCGAAAAAAAATGAAGAGGAAGCATGCGTCCCCGTGAACTTTTCCCCCTGCTCCTGCTCAGCGGCATTTTCTGCGCCTGTCTTGTGGCAGCGGCGGTACTCGCCGCAAAAATTATAGATATGACGGTAATTTCTGTCCCGGCGGGCGTGTTCGCGTATTGCATTACCTTTATATGCGCTGATGTGATCAGTGAAATATGGGGCAGACGCTGCGCAAACATGGTGGTTCTTGTGGGGGGCATCGGGCTTGCTTGTACCTTTTTGCTCATTCAGCTCGCTTTGTGGTGCCCTGCCGCGCCGTTCTGGCATCAGGAAGACGCGTTTCGCGGTGTCCTGGGCATGACGCCGCGCATCATCGCGGCATCGCTGGCGGCGTATGTGTTGAGCCAGTTCCATGACGTGTGGCTGTATACTCTGCTCAAAGACCGGACGAACGGCAGGCATTTGTGGTTGCGTAACAATCTTGCGACGATACTTTCGCAATTGATCGATTCGGTGGTCTTTATCATCATTGCCTTCTACGGAATTTTACCCGTATTGCCGCTGATTGCCGGGCAGTGGGCGGTGAAGGTGGCGCTTGCCTTGTGCGACACGCCGTTGGTCTATGCAGCGGTATGGTGCATCCGGAGGCATATGGCTGCGGAAGAAACGTGTTGACGCGCATACACACCTGGGGTTAAACAGGTCTGTTGATGTGACTTTCCGGAGAGACAGCTTGACGGCAGCCCGGATATTCAGCATCCATCCCAGCTGCATGCTGGAGCATTTCTTGGTATGCAAGACAGGCTTTGTCGACAACATCGGAGACTATCATGAAAAGAACGTATCAACCCAGTAAAATCAAGCGCAAAAGAAGTCATGGCTTTCGCGCGCGTATGAGTACCCCCGGCGGGCAGGCCGTGTTGCGACGCAGACGCGCCAAGGGCCGCAAGCGCCTTTCGGCCTGATTCGGTTGATTGCATGCAGGGAAAAGGCGCGCTCCCGTTTCCCCGCGCGTGCCGCCTGTTGCGGCGGCCGGATTTCCTCATTTGTTACGATTCCGGGCAACGCTATTTTTCGAGACATTTCGTTCTTTTTGTGGCAGATGAGCGCGCGTGTTCCGGCCAATGGCGCCTTGGGCTCGCGGTAACGCGAAAAAGCGGCAATGCCGTGTGGCGCAACCGGATAAAGCGTATCGTACGGGAGTTTTTTCGTCTGCATCAGCGCAGCATCCCCCAGGGTTGGGATATTGTTGTTGTGCCCAAGCGAAGCCTGGATCCCCGCACATTGACGCTTGCCGGCCTGACGCGGGAATTTCTTCCTCTTGTGCGCACATGGCGGATGTGCGCGGGCGGTGCGCCGGATTCCGCGCCTCCCGCTTCTGTGCCTTGCGACGCGGAGTATAGTGTATAAAATATGCCTAGCTTGACCTTGCCGTTTATTGTGATCCTGATGCGCAGGCTTGCCGTCTTACCTGTAATACTCTATCAGTACTGCATTTCGCCCCTGTTGCCCGCGGCATGCCGTTTTTATCCAAGCTGTTCAAACTATGTCCTGCAGGCGGTTTTGCGTCACGGCGTGGTGCGCGGCGGCTGGCTTGGCCTGCGGCGTCTTGCTCGTTGTCACCCATGGTCGCCGGGCGGCTATGACCCTGTGCCGCCGGTTATTTCCCCGCGTCCGACGGGAGTTCAGGAGTAGTTGATTCGTTATGGACAGCAAGAATCTCATTCTCACCGTTGTGGTATGCATCGGTATTCTTGTCGGCTGGAATTATTTTGCGGAGTATATGGGCTGGAACGTCAAACCCGATCCTGCACGGGTGGCGCAACAACAAAAAGCTGTGCAACCGTCGGCTGAGCGACCGGTCGAAGCCGCCGCGCCGGCTGAGTCTGTGCCTTTTACGCCGGGAGTTTTTACTCCGTCGGAGGGACGCGCCGTCACGGTGCGGACGCCGCTGTACAAGGCGGTACTGCACTCCGGAGGCGGTTTCCTGAAATCTTTTGAACTGCGCCAATACCGTATGGCGGTTACACAGGGTTCCCCCCCTGTGAATCTCGTCGATGAGTCTACGGCCGCGACGGCTCCCATGGGCTTGCTCATCAATGGCCAGCCTTCCTGGAATACGGGGCGTTGGTCTCTTGAAGGGGAAGATCTGACGCTGTCGACCGGGCAGCAGGGAACGCTGCGCCTGGTTGGAGAAGTGGATGGTCTGCGCGTGGAGCGCGAACTGCGCTTTACCGCGGATTCTTACCTCATTTTCGAGCGGATGTCGCTGTATACGCTTGGCGAGACGGCGCGCACGGTACGCGTGGCGTTCACGACAGGCGCGAGCATGGCATCTGTGGGCGCAGGCGGCTCCTACGATCCCATGCGCATTGGCTGGAGCTTGAACGGGAAATTCAACGAAGACACCAGCGCCAGTGATCTGTCCTCTAAAGGTGTGACCGGGACAGGCGACTACGGATGGGCCGCAGCCATGAGCAATTATTTCATGAACGCCATCCTGCCGCTGAACACAGAAGGCTTGACCTTGAAAGGACGTCTGCAAAACGAAATATACCGCGTGGCGCTTGAGCGGCCGGATACTCTGGTCAATCCGGGCGAAGCAAAGACGCTGGAGCTTGCGTATTGGTACGGCCCCAAGGATCGCGTTCTGCTCAAAGACGCGCCTAATAATCTCGTCCAGAGCATTAACCTCGGCATGTTCAGCATCATCGCCTTGGGGCTGATGTGGCTGATGGATTTCTTCCACACCTATGTGGGGAATTGGGGCATCGCCATTATCCTGCTGACTGTCGTGATCAAGATTCTCTTCTGGCCCTTGACGGCAAAAAGCTACAAGTCAATGGAAAAGATGAAGAAATTGAATCCGATGATGCAAAAAATCCGTGAAAAGTACGCCAATGACAAGGAAAGCATGAACAAGGAGCTTATGGGCCTGTACAAAACATACGGTGTGAACCCCGCGAGCGGCTGTGTGCCCATTCTGGTGCAGTTGCCGGTCTTTTTTGGGTTGTACCAGGCGCTTATGACGGCGCTTGAATTGCGGCATTCCTCGTTCATTACGCATTTTCCCGGTACAGACTGGCTCTGGCTGGCCGACCTGTCGACAAAGGATCCCACCCACATTGCCCCCCTGCTGATGGGGGTGACCATGTTCATTCAGCAAAAACTCACTCCTGCCGCCGGCGATCCGACACAACAGAAAATCATGATGCTTATGCCTGTTGTGTTTACCTTCCTTTTCCTGAATTTTCCGTCCGGGTTGGTGGTATACTGGCTGGTCAACAACGTGCTCTCCATTGCGCAGCAGTGGATGATGCTGCGGAAGGTCAAAACATAGCCTTTCGCGAACATTGAGGTTGCTATGGAAGGATTTAAAGAATTTCAGGGCAAAGATCTGGATGACGCTATCCATCAGGCTTGTGATTATTTTGCTGTAGCGCGTGAAAAACTTGAAATCGATATTATCCAGGATTCAAAATCCGGCATTTTCGGCATAGTTGGTGCGCGCAAGGCCCTGATCAAGGCCCGTCGGGTTCAGATGCGCGAAGCCTTGGATGTGGCTTTGGAATGTGATAGCCAGCCTCCTGTGCGGCAGGCTGCGGAAGAGGCCGCGCCTGCGGAACCGGTGGGAGGAGGCAGAGCTAAGGGACGATCCCGCCAGGAGGGTAAAGCTGTGTCCGCCAAAAAGCCTGCGCCTGCGAAGAAGCCGGAGTCTGTCGTTCATGAGGAAGATGAAGAGGGAGAAAGCCAGACGATGTTTTTGGACAGGCTGCCGGAGGCGCCCATTTATTCGGACTTTCCGCCGGAAATCCGCGCTGCCCAGCGTAAACCTTGGCAGGGTGCCCAGCGCGGGCGCTATGGTTCTGTCAAACACCGTGAGCGTCCTGCGGGAAAACAGGCAAAGCATGGGGAGCATGTGAGCCAGGAATTGTTTTCCAGCAAGGACCTCGTTGATGAAGGCGGAACCGACGGTTTGCCGGAGTTGCCTTTTGAAGAACTTGATTTGGAACGCCTCAAAAATTTTGCCTTGGAAACCGTACAGCGTTTGGCATCGGCCATCGTTGGGGAAGTGAACTGTGAACTGCATCTGACGGATTCACGGGTGCATGTGAGTATTGGTTGCGGGGAAGATTCCGGCGTGCTGATCGGGCGTGATGGACAGACTCTGGCCGCACTGCAGTATCTTGTCTCCCGTATTGTTTCACATGGCATGAATGCGGCCGTGCGTGTCAATTTGGATGCCGGGGACTACAAGCAGCGCCAGGATGACAAATTGCGGGACTTGGCCTTGCATTTGGCAGCCAAGGTGAAAAACACGGGTAAATCCTGTTCTACCCGCCCCCTAAGTTCCTACCATCGCCGTATCATCCATTTGACCCTGCAAGAAGATGAATATGTGCAGACCCGCAGCACCGGGGAAGGAGCCTTGAAGCGGGTGGTGGTACAGCGCAAGCGTTAGAGCATTTCAATTTTGAAATGCTCTCGGTGAGTCATGCCGAGGTATAGCCCCCCGAGAGCGGGCGTAGGCGCAATTCACTAGATTCAGGGAAGCCATGTATACGAATGATACCATCGCCGCCATCGCAAGTCCTGTAGGGACGGGGGGTATAGGTATCGTGCGTGTTTCCGGGCCAGCCGCCGGGCAGATTCTGGTGCGCGTGTTTCTTCCTGCTTCTCCACGCTTTACGGGCTTTAGACCCTGGACCCTGCACAGGGGACGCATAGTTGACGGGCACGGCGCTGTGATTGATGACGCGCTGGCCGTATTCATGCCCGGTCCACGCACCTTTACCGGCGAAGATGTGGCCGAAATTCACTGTCATGGGGGCATGGCCCTGCTCGGCCTGCTTCTGGAAAGTATCCTTGCATCGGGAACGCGTCTGGCTGAAGCCGGAGAATTTTCCCGCCGCGCTTTCTTGAACGGACGTATGGACTTGACGCAGGCTGAAGCTGTGGCGGAACTGATCAACGCTCCCGGTAGAGAAGGCGTGTTGCTTTCCGCCGCCAAACTGGACGGTTTGTTGGGCCGCCAGATCAATGCTTTGCGGGAAAAGCTGGAGCATTTGCGCATGCAGGTCTGCGTGGCAGTGGATTTCCCCGAGGAGGAAGCGGAATGCCTTTCCCGTTCTGATTTTTTCCAGAGCTTGGAAGAAATTTCGTGCGCTGTGCAGGCGTTGCTGGCAGGCTATAAACGTAACCGCTGCTGGCAGGAAGGCGCGCTTGTCGTGCTGGCGGGCCGGGTGAATGTGGGGAAGTCCAGTTTGATGAACGCGCTGTTGGGACGGAAGCGTGCTTTGGTGACGGACCGGGCTGGTACCACCCGTGACTTTCTGGAAGAACGCGTGTTTTTGGACGGATTGCCGGTGCGTCTTGTGGATACGGCCGGTTTGCGCGAGAGTGCGGATGAAGTGGAGCGGCTTGGTATAGCCGCCAGTCGCCATTGCGTGGAAGAAGCGGACCTGATC
>WRKB01000260.1 GCA_009778295.1 Betaproteobacteria bacterium
TGACCCATACGCCCATGTTTCACCAGATTGAGGGGCTGCTGGTCGGGAAAGATGTGAGCATGGCCGGACTGCGCGGCACGCTTACCGTGTTCCTGCGCGGAGTCTTCGGTCCAGAAACCCGGGTGCGTTTCCGCCCCAGTTTTTTTCCTTTTACCGAACCCTCGGCAGAGGTTGATATTTCCTGCTGCATCTGTAGTGGTAATGGCCATATAGTCAGAAATGTCTGTCGTGTATGCAAGGGCACGGGCTGGGTGGAAATTTTGGGATGCGGCATGGTAGATCCGGCGGTGTTCGAAGCCGTGGGGTATGACCCGGAAGACGTGACGGGGTTTGCCTTTGGCTTGGGTGTTGAGCGCGTCGCCATGCTCAAATATGGCATTGGCGACTTGCGCATGTTTTTTGAGAATGATGTGCGTTTTCTCGGACAATTTTAGAGCGGATGCGCTTTAAAGGTAATTATCATGCTTTTAAGTACGAAATGGCTCCGGGAATTTGTTCCTTGTGACGCTGCCACGCAAACCCTGAGTGATAGGCTTACAATGCTCGGCTTGGAAGTCGAGGATATCACGTATCCCTTCGCCGGGCTGAAAGACGTACTTGTCGGCCAAGTGGTTGAATGCGGCAGGCATCCTGAAGCGGACAAACTCTCTGTCTGCAAGGTGAATGCAGGGCAGGGCGAGATATTGAACATTGTGTGCGGCGCTCCCAATGTGGCCAAAGGGCAGAAAGTCCCCGTCGCGCCTGTGGGAGCGGTACTTCCCGGCGGTTTGGAGATCGGAAAGGCGAAATTACGCGGTCAACCTTCGCACGGCATGATTTGTTCGGAGCGCGAACTGGGACTTTCCGGATTCCATGAGGGTATTATGGTGTTGCCCGGAGATGCTGTACCCGGCAAGCGTCTCGTAGATGTGCTGGATTTGGATGAAGAAGTGCTGGACGTCAATGTCACGCCTAATAGAGCGGACTGTCTGTCTGTGCTTGGCCTTGCGCGCGAGGTCGCTTTGGCCTTCAACGTGCCGTTGCGCCTGCCGGAATACCAATTGAACGAGTCCGGTACGGACGCCTCCGATTTGGTGGGCATTGAAATTCCGGATCCGGAGTTGTGCTGGCTGTACCAAGGGCGCATCCTTGAAGGAGCTGTCATCAGTTCTTCGCCGTTACGCGTTCGTTGCCGCTTGTTGGCCATGGGCGTGCGTGCGCTTTCCAATATCGTGGATGTCACGAACTATGTGCTTCTGGAATGGGGGCAGCCCTTGCACGCCTTCGACCTGGATAAGCTGCAGGGTGGTAAAATTATTGTTTCCACAGCCCGAAAAGGCGAACGCATCCTGACTCTGGACGGACAGGAGCGTATGCTTGTGGAAGGAGATCTGCTCATTCGCGATGGGGTGCGTCCTGTGGCCTTGGCCGGAGTTATGGGGGGGCAGGAAACGGAGATTGCCATAGACAGCAGCCGCATTTTTCTCGAAAGTGCGATTTTCCGTCCGGCTACCGTCCGCCGCACTGCCCGTCGCCTGGGTATGAGCAGTGAAGCTTCTTACCGTTTTGAACGGGGCGTCGATCAGGCAGCAAATACCCAAGCCATGAACCGTGCCTGTGCGTTGATGGCGGAATTCTCCGGAGCCAGCATCCGCCCTGGCGTGTGCCGCGCGGAACCCAAACCCTGGATGAGCGCGGCAATCCGTTTCCGTCCACGCCGGGCGGAGTCCCTTCTGGGCATTTCTCTGGACAAGGCTTTCTGCCGAGAAACCTTGAGTGGCCTTGGCTGTAAAATTGAGGAAATCCGCGATGACTGGTTGGTACAAGCTCCAAGCTGGAGGCATGATTTGAGCCGTGAGGCGGACGTCATTGAGGAGATTGGACGCGTCTATGGGCTGGACAGTATCGAGCCGGAACTGCCTTGTGTGGAATGCTCACTTGATGCTGCCGCAGCGCTGGAATCCAAATATTCCTTTTGGAGTCGGGTGAAACACTGGGCTTGCGGCCTTGGTTTAAACGAAGCGGTTAACTACAGTTTCGTCGGGCATATGGATCTTGATCTTCTGCGTTTGCCCGTTGAAGGTCGTATTTCGATCATGAATCCGCTTTCTGCTGAACAGAATGTGCTGCGCACCGCATTGGCTCCTGGCCTGCTTCAGAATCTGCGTCACAATCTCGCCCAGGGAGCACAGGGTATGCGCCTATTCGAACTGGCACACATCTTTGAAGCGGATACCACTTCGGAAACTGCGGTGCAGGAATGTGGCAGGCTGGCAATTCTGCTTTATGGTCAACGTTTTGATTCCGCATGGCCCCACAAGGGAGAAGATGCGGATTATCACGATTTGAAGGGGCTGGTGGAGCACCTGTGTGCCGCCTTCCATCTGCCGCAGCCGGATTGTAAGACGGCCGCCAACAAGGGGCATCTCTCGCCTTCCGTGAACATTTTATTGGGAGACAGGCTGTTTGGCCATATGGGCCGTGTATTGCCCCAGATCGCGGAGAGTTTTCACGCGCGCAAGGACATCTGGCTGGCTGAGTTGGATATGGACTTGTTATATACGCTGCATCATGCGGTCAAAACGTGCTTTATGCCTCTGCCGGTTTTTCCCCCTGTCCGGCGCGATATCACGATTATAGGCGGTTCCATAAGCGCGGATGTAATCCTTGCTCATATCCGCGGCATGGGGATTGGCTTGCTGGAGGAAGTACATCTTATTGATCTTTTTGTGCAACAGGGCAGTGACGAACGCAATCTTACTTTTCGCCTCACCTTTAGACATGCGCTCCGTACCTTGAAGGATGCGGAGGTGGACAAGGTACGGGAAAAGGTGGCACAATCGTTGAAACGGGATCTTGGCGTACGAATATGATTTTGGGTCGTACAACATCTCCTCCCGCTTTTGAGGCATCATATACGGCATGTGCGCCGGAAAATATGGAAAAGGGTGTGTCTGAAAATGGGCAAAACCTACCGTATCGGCGAAGCATCTGAAATTCTCAAGCTCAAGAGCTATGTGCTGCGCTTTTGGGAGAGCGAATTTCCCCAGCTTGTTCCTTTGCGCACTGAAAAAGGGCAGCGTCTGTATACGGAAGAACATGTGGCTCTGTTGCAGCGCATTCAAATTCTATTGCATGAAAAAGGCATGACCATTGAAGGTGCCCGGCGCATTTTGAAGCACGAGGAGAACAGCCGCACCGGCCTCGCCAACCTGGTGCCGCTGGGAGCTATACCGACGCCATTGACCCGGGGAGAATTGTTGCAGGAGTGTGTTGAAGAACTTGAGGATTTGAAACGGCTTTTACGTCCTCAATCATAGCGCGAAAAATACAAAAAATTGGCTGAAATCCGAGTATGGTGGACAGCAAGCCCTGTGAGCTGAGAGCATGATCCTTTCCCCTTCACTTCTTTCCTGTGATTTCGGAAGACTCGCGGAAGAACTTTCTGCACTTGAGGAGGCCGGTCTGTCCTGGGTTCACTGGGATGTCATGGATGGAAGCTTTGTGCCGAATATTACTTTCGGTCCCCCCGTTATTACCCGTTTACGCTCTCAGAGCAGGCTGTTCTTCGATGTTCATTTGATGATCGGAGCACCTGAGCGCTACTTGGCAGCGTTCAGGGACGCTGGCGCTGATATGCTGGTCGTACATGCCGAGGCGACCGTTCATTTGCAGCGTACATTGGCGGAAATTCGCCGTTTGGGCATGCAGGCCGGGGTGGCTCTGAATCCGGCCAGTCCACTTTCCATGCTTGACCATGTGCTGGACGATGTTGATATGGTACTTATCATGAGTGTCAACCCTGGGTTCGGTGGACAAAATTTTTTGCCGATGACATACAATAAAATTACCATATTACGTGAGATTTTGGACACTCGTGCTCTTCCTGTGAAAATTCAAATAGATGGAGGAGTGGACCCGGACAATGTCGTTGAACTGCTCCGTTGCGGCGCTGATGTGCTGGTTTCTGGATCGGCCTTTTTTAATTTTCCGCCGTATGCACAACGTCGCGAAGTGTTTGAGAAGGCTGCGGGGATGGTGAAATGATTTTGTCAGGAGGGCAGTGCCTTGTCCGCCGTAGCCAATAAAACTTTTGGAGGCAGAATGCAGCGAAAACAGTTGGCTGACGCCATACGTGTGCTTGCGATGGATGCGGTTGAAAAGGCGAATTCGGGGCATCCTGGCGCGCCGATGGGCATGGCAGATATGGGTGAAGCCCTGTGGCGCCATGTCTTGCGTCACAATCCGGGAAATCCTGACTGGCCGGACAGAGATCGCTTTGTCCTGTCTAACGGACACGCCTCCATGCTTCTTTATGCGCTGTTACATCTGACCGGTTATGCTCTGCCGATGAGTGAGATAGAGAATTTTCGGCAGCTCGGCTCTAAAACTCCAGGACATCCGGAGCATGGCGTTACTCCGGGAGTGGAAATCAGTACCGGCCCGTTAGGGCAGGGTATAGCCGCAGCGGTGGGGATGGCTCTTGCCGAAAGACTTTTGGCAAAGGAATTCAATCGTCCCGGCTTTGAAATTGTGAACCACCATTGCTATGTTTTTTTAGGAGACGGATGCCTGATGGAAGGGGTCTCCCATGAGGCATGCTCCTTGGCAGGAACCTTGGGACTTGGCAAACTTATTGCCATGTATGACGCCAACGAGATATCCATCGACGGGAAAATAAGCGGTTGGTTCACCGAGGATGTCGCAGCCAGATTTGAAGCGTATGGCTGGCATGTGGTGCGCGCAGTGGAGGGACATAATGCAGAGGCGTTAGATGCCGCCATCGCCCAGGCGAGGAGTATTGTTGACAAGCCGAGTCTCATCATCTGCTACACGCACATCGGTTGTTATTCGCCCAAGGCGGACAGCAGCAAATGCCACGGGGCTCCATTGGGCGCGGAAGGCATTGCCGCTACGCGTGCTGTGCTGGGCTGGAATGCCCCCCCTTTCATAATTCCCCAGAGAGTACTCAAGGAATGGGATTGCCGCGAAAAAGGCAGAAGACTCCAGGCGCAGTGGGATGTGTTGTTTGCAGAATATCGTCAGACCCATCAGAAACTTGCCGCAGAATTTGAACGCAGGATGCGCGGCGAACTACCCTTGGACTGGCAGGCGCTGGTCGATGCGGCTGTCGCCAGAGTTGCGGCTCGGAAAGAGAGTATTCCCACACGTGTCGCATCGAAAAATATGCTGGATGTACTTGCTCCCTTGATGCCCGAACTGCTGGGGGGGGCCGCCGATCTGACAAGTTCCGTGGGAACGTTCCATAACAACGCAAAACTTTTGGAAAAACCTTTCAAGGAGGGCAATTACGTTGCCTATGGCGTGCGCGAATTCGCCATGGGCGCGATGATGAACGGCATTGCCCTGCATGGTGGTTTTATTCCTTATGGCGGCACCTTTCTGGTCTTCTCCGACTATGCCAAGAATGCTATTCGGCTTGCGGCTTTCATGGGGCTGAGGGTGGTGTGGATACTGACACATGACTCCATCGGAGTGGGGGAGGACGGGCCGACACATCAGCCTGTTGAACAACTGTCCGGGTTGCGCCTGACACCTGGTGTCAAGGTCTGGCGTCCGTGCGACGCGGTAGAAAGCGCCGTGGCGTGGAAGATAGCTTTGCAAACGCATAATGCCCCAAGCTGTCTGATACTTTCCCGGCAGAATTTACCCTTTGTGGAACGCGCTCCGGAACAGCTTGCGGCTATTGAACGTGGAGGCTACATCTTACGTGATTGTGAAGGGGTGCCGGAAGCCATAGTTATGGCGAGCGGTTCTGAGATTCAGCTGGCTTTGGCAGCGGCGGAGCGTTTGACCGCCAGGGGTCGCAGGGTTCGTGTGGTATCTTTGCCCTCCACCTCGTTATTTGAAGCGCAGGATGAAGTCTGGCGGGAACATGTGCTGCCGCATGCTGTCCGTGCCCGTGTAGCTGTGGAAGCGGCTTCTGTGGATATCTGGGGTTCTTATGTGGGCCTTGATGGTTGTGTTGTGGGCATGCGCAGTTTTGGCGAATCCGCGCCGGCCTCCATACTGTTCGAGCATTTTGGCATTACGATTGACGCTGTTGAAAGTGCCTTGAATAAAAGCTTGAGTAATGTATCCGCTGCAGGAGGAATAGTATGAATAACATTCCGCAGATGAAAAATATGAACTTGGCCGGCAAGCGCGTTGTGATCCGTGAAGATCTGAACGTGCCTATTAAAGAGGGGAAGATCGGTTCGGACAAACGCATCCGCGCTGCCATCCCCACTATCAAGATGGCGGACGTCAAAGGGGCGGGAGTAGTAGTTTTGTCGCACCTGGGTCGTCCTACGGAAGGTGAGTACGATCCCGCCTTTTCCCTGGCGCCTGTGGCTGTGCGGCTTTCGAATTTACTAGGCAAGCATGTCCATCTAGTCAAAAATATTGAAGACGCCATAGCAGCGCCTGGGCAGATCGTCCTGCTCGAGAATATCCGTTTCATGAAAGGAGAGAAGAAGAACAGCGAGGAACTGGCCCGCAGGTTGGCTGCCTTGGGGGATGTCTATGTGATGGATGCTTTTGGGGCCGCACATCGCGCGCATGCCTCCACGGAAGGCGCGATTCGCTTTGCGGCGGAACCCTGCGCCGGGCCTCTGCTTGTAGATGAGCTGGAGGCCATCGGTAAAATTTTGGATAAGCCAAACCGTCCTTTGGCTGCTGTCATCGGCGGTTCTAAGGTATCCACTAAGCTGGCGCTGCTTGAAAATCTCCTGACAAAGGTCGATCGCCTCATCCTGGGCGGAGGCATCGCCAATACCTTTTTGGCTGCTGCTGGCTTTGGCGTGGGCGCTTCGCTTTGTGAAACAGATCTTATTCCTGCGGCTAGGCGGATTATGGATGCGGCCAGAACGTCCGGCAAAGAACTTCCCTTGCCGATAGATGTTGTAGTGGCTGGAGAACTTGCGGCGGGTGTTCCCGTGCAGACGGTCAAAGTGGACGCAGTGTCTGCTGGCAGTATGATTTTGGATGTTGGCCAACAGACTGTGGCCCTGTACTCAAAAATTCTCGCGGATGCCGCTACTGTGGTTTGGAATGGCCCTGTGGGTGCCTTTGAAACCGATCCTTTCGGCGCGGGTACAAGAGCTTTGGCAGAGATATTGTCTGAAAGCCCGGCCTATGTTCTTGTAGGAGGCGGTGATTCCGTGGCTGCTGTTGAACAGTATGGCCTAGCAGACAAGATGGGGTATATCTCCACCGGCGGAGGCGCTTCACTCGAGCTGTTGGAAGGCAAAGTGCTGCCTTCTGTTGCGGCTTTAGAAGCCCGTTCATAATGCTT
>WRKB01000261.1 GCA_009778295.1 Betaproteobacteria bacterium
TTGGAGCGCATCAGCTTAACCGCCTGCTGGCCGCTGGTGACGCAATCCACCGACATGCCGTACCGTTGCAACATACCTTTGGCCACCCCCAGATTCGTGGGCACATCATCCACCACCAACACCCTGGCATAGGGCAGATAGGAACACTGCCAGGAGCGGCTGCGCTCATTTCCGTACTTCTGCCGCATGTCGCGGAGGCTGAGCATGCGCACGGTTGCGCTGCCGAGCGGCGTGGGGTCGACAACGCGCTGGGGGATGATGCAGGAAAAAACGCTGCCCTTTCTGTATGTGCTCTCCACATGTATCCGCCCGCCCATCGTCTCCACGAAGTTCTTGCTGATGGCAAGTCCCAGGCCGGTGCCTTCAATACGGCGGTTGGTCATGCTGTCGAATCTGGCATACGAGTCGAACAAATTTTGCAGATTTTTCGCCGCAATACCCCGACCGGTATCCCGAACGCTGAAGCGGATGAGAAGGCTGCCGTTCTGCTCTTTTGCCCCCGGCTCCACCTCAATGCGGAGCGTCACTGCGCCTTTTCCCGTATACTTGAACGCGTTGCTGAGCAAGTTGTTGAGTACCTGCTTGATGCGCAGATCATCGCCATAAAGTTGGGAAGGCAGATTTTCATCCACTTCCAGGCGGAAGACAACGGACTCCCCGCTCACCCGAAACGAATTGAGGGAGACGACCTCACTGATGAAGCTGGCCAGACGGTAATTGTCGCAGGACAGTTCAAAGTGCCCCGCCTCTATCTTGGAAATGTCAAGAATGTCGTTGATAAGATGCAGCAGGCTGTAGCAGGCCTCCTGAGCCGTTTCCAAGTTGTCGGCGGTCTCCTGGGGCAGGGCCTTTTGCAACTCCAGTCCCAAAAAACCGATCGCCGCATTGAGGGGTGTGCGCAGTTCATGACTCATCTTGGCCAGAAATTCGCTTTTCGTCTGGGAGGCGACCTGGGCGGCCTGGGAGGCGACTTCCAGAGACTTGGCGTAGGCATCCGCCTCCCGCATTTTCTGTTCATGGGCTTTTGCCTCGCGCAAATCGCGGGCATAGCCTGCGACACACCAGCCGCCCTTCCAGGGTGAACGCACCAGGATGATTGCCACCGGCAGCGCTTCCCTCGAAGCGGTGCGGTGCATCCATTCAAATTCCTGGTAGCCGGTTTCAAAGGCCGCGCGCATAAGCGCAAGCGATTTGGCCCTGCTGGCTGTGCCGTCGGGTTGGAATTCCGGATTCAGGTCATGAAAGCGGCGCATAAACTCGGCCTTGTCGGTGAAGCCGAACATACGCAACATCGCCTGATTACAGTCGAAAATAGTAGTTTCCGAATCCCATAGCGTAGCACCGATCGGCGTGGAGTCCAGCAGTATCCTGCTGCGCTCTTCCGCCTCCCGTTTCTGCTGTTCTTTGAGTTTGCTCGCGCTCAGATCGCGAGCATAGGAGGCAAGACGGTAGCTCCCCTTCCACGGAAGCCGCACCGTAGTCGACTCAAACGGCAGGAGTTCGCCCGACTTGGTACGAGATACCCATTCAAAACGCTGAGAACCGCTTTCAAGAGTCGCCCTGGCGATCCGCAGCACTTCACTGCGGCTGCTTTGCCCGTTCGGCTGGTACTCAGGGGCCCGATTGTAAAATCCCTCAATATACTCCGCTTTGTCCTTAAGGCCGAGTACGTTGACAGCCTCCTGGTTGCAGTCGATCACGTTGCCGTCCACATCCCAAAGAGTACAAACCAGGGGCGTGGCGTCCAGCATGATCCTGGCGCGCTCTTCCGCTTCCCGCGCTTGTTGCTCCTGTTTCTTGACCTCGCGCAGATCCTGGACGTAGGCCGCGATACACCAGCTATTTTTCCAGGGAATCCGCCTCAGAGTAACTTTGGCCGGCAGCGGTTCCCCTGATGGCAGACAATGCATCCACTCGAAGGTCTGATATCCGGTCTCAAAGGCCGCGTGGAGAAAAGCAAGCGCTTTCTCCTTACTGGGCATGCCGTCAGGCTGGCGTTCCGGACTCATCTCAAAAAAGCGAACCGCCACTTCGGGCTTGTCGTTCAGGCCGAACAGGTGTAAAATCGCCTGGTTACATTCGAGAAGGTTGAGTTCCCCGTCCCATCCCCACAGGTAGGCGGGCAGGGGCGTGGCGTCCAGCATGATCCTGGCGCGCTCCTCTGCTTCCTCCATTTCCCACGCCTGCTGCCTCCGGTTCTCTACTTCGCGGACGAGCCGTCCGCTTTTCCTCGGCAGTTTCCGCATCCGTTCACCGGAGCGCCCCCTGGTGGAGACTTCCGGCTTGCCGGAAAAGGATATTTCACGATCTGACCCCATAGCGATCTCCCTGGCTCTAAGCCGCGCGCTGCGCGCATGTTACGCTTGAGAATTCCACGGACCGAGCCTCTCAAGCAAGTATGCGCATCGCTCCCGCGCCTCATGGTAATCCAAGGTATCGACCAAGGCGCAGATAGCTTCTATTTGCTCTTCTATGTCCTCACCCATATGCATCCGTCTCAGCTCATCCGCCATCGCCTGGGCTTCTGAAACGCGATGGGACAGGCAGGCATCATGCAAACGCTCCACTTGCTGTCTGAATACAACCGGTTCCATCTCAGGCCGCGTCCTCTTCTGTTTGCGCCGCCCGTCGGCAGCCAGCTTGTGCCTATGCCCGTCCTTCAGAGCCACAAGACTGGCCCGCAGTCGCATCATGGCATCGCAATGACTTTGGATGCGCAGCATACATTCATCGCCGCCTCCCGCCTCTGCAGCCGCCGCCAGAGCGGCGGCTTCCTGCGCCAAATCTTCCGCGCCTATGCCGACAAAAAATTCCCGGAGAACGAGCAGGCGTATGGCGACCTCTTCCCAACTGCCGTCGACGGGCAGGCTGAGCAAGGGGTCAATATAGTCAGAGAGTTCAAAAGTGAAGCGACGCAGCATGCCGGCATATATCTCCACACTGCCCCCCGCGTTGACCAGACCCTTTTCCGCATCCAGTCCGGGGATGCCGGACAGCCTGCGAATCAGGTCACCCTGTTCTCCGGCGATCTGATCCGGCGCGTTCTCTTCCGCATGGATGGCTACGTCTTCCTCAGCCTGCGCCGGATAAAACCCGGCCGTATACTGTTCCGGCGTTTGCGCAGGCTGCCGGCGCAGACGCGGCAGCATATCCCGCAGCAAAAGATTCAGGTTGAGCGGATCAACGGGTTTGGCCAAATACCTCTGCATTCCGACCGTAAAAAAAGCGGCCTCCATGTCCACGTTGGAACTCATGCCGATGATGCAGCTGGCCTGCGAGAGTGCGTGTCCGCGAGCGCGAATGAGGGCGGTGGTTTGCATCCCGTCCAGTCCCGGCATGGAATAATCCATGAATACCAGATCATAATATTTGTCAGTGAGCATCTCCAGCGCCACATGGCCGTTTTCGGCGACATCGGCCGCTATATTATGCCGGGAGAGCAGATATACGCCCAAAGCGCGGCTGACGGGGCTGTCGTCCACCACAAGGGCGGTGGTGCTTCTTTTGGCCTGCACCACTTTGGCGGTTAACACCGACAAGGGCACCTGCGTCACTATGGACGGGTCGCCGGGGAACAGCGGGATCCTGATGGTATACCGCGGTTCCATGCCATGCTGGTCTTCCGTAAGAAAGTACGCCCCCATGAGCGCGACGAGCTGGTCCATCTCGCTTTGGCTAAACCAGGTTCGGGCGCCGTCATCACCGCCTGAGCGGACACCGGCGCGCCAGACGACGAAACTGACATATTCCCGGTCGTCCTCCTCGGTCAGGTCGACTTCAAATGTCGTATAGCCGACTCCGGGGTGCCGATCCATGGCGTAGTCCAGCAACATGGCCACAGCCCGCCTGAGCAACGCGGCATTTCCCAGAATGACAAAGGGCAGCCTGTCGTCATACCGGGACATAAACCGTATCTTCAGGGCGGAGGCTGTGTAAGAAGCCCGATCCCACATTTGGCGGTAAAATAAAGCCAGATGCATATCCTGAAAATGTTGTGCAGCCTCGGAATCAGGCTCCCAAGAACGCCTCAGACGCCTCTTCATCGTTTTGTAGAGGTGCCCCCAGGTATGCAGCAGGCCGGATTGCGCGGACGTCATGTGTTCCACGGGATCACAGGGCACAGGTATTATCTTGGTATGCTGTGGGGATATCCATGCCCAGTTGTTCCAGAACCTTCTGCAGAAGCAGGCTTGGCTTGAAGGGCTTGAGAATGTATCCGTTGGCTCCTGCTTTTACGGCGCGTCGTATAAAGCTGGCAGAGGCATGCGTAGTCACAAAGATAACAGGGAGATGTGCAAGTGCCGGTTCTTGCCGTATGACTTGTAACAGTTCAAAACCATTATGCCCCGGCATTTCTATATCTAACAGCACAAGGTCGATCTTTTCCCGTTTAAGCAGAGCAAGCGCCTGCCCTCCTTCCTTGACGAGGCGAACATCAAACAGAGGGTACAAAATATTTTTGATGGCTATCAAATTCGCCGGGATGTCATCAATGGATAAAATGACTTTCTTTTCATCTGAGGCGCGCATCATGACAGGCCTCCACAACGGGCATACGTTGTGTTTCTTGGCAATATGGGGGTACGATATGGCACACTGCGCACACTTCACAGAATAAGATCGAGCGTAGCCCCATGTTGCGAAAAAAACAAGAGCCATGTTCCCATGCCCCGAGACCGGGACCATATCCGGAAAATAGCGACGGCTTTGAATGGCGGCTTACGTGTTCAGCCTGCCCATTGAAGCACACACGCAACTGGGGGGGATTATGAACACCCCGTCTAGCGCACGACAAGCAGCGGGACACTGAGATATTTGAACACACGCTCTGTGACACTGCCCATAACGAGCTCAATCGGCTCACTATGGCCGCCTGTACACACGATAACGACATTGACCTTTTTTTCCGAAGCAAATCTGGGGATATGCGTTACAGGTGAACCTTCCGCAATATGCACACTGTAGGCAATCCCGGCGTTTCTCACACGTTGCACCAGCGGTTCGAGCAGTTTTTCCGCCTCTCTGGTGTCCTCCATAACCAGCTTCCTGTGCGCTTCCCCAGTGACTAAATGCGGTATCTCATCCACGCAGTGGAAAAAGTATATCTCTCCATCTTCCCGCACGATCTGCAACGCCTGCTCAAGAGAACGCGCGGCGCGTTCCAACCGGTATTTGCCGCTGACAGGCACAAGCACCCTCTGGTATCCCATACAGTTTCTCCTTTGCTGTATGACGCCGAATACAAAAATATCCCATGCGTGAGAGCAAGTTCGCTTCGAAATCGCCCCGGCGGCCGGCGGCAGACGCCCGCAATCAGTCCGGCAGCGTCAGGACCATCACGTAATCGTCCATAACATAGCCCTCGCCTATATCTGTTACCAGTTCGCGTTCCACCGCAAGCCCCAGCTTCCTATACGCAGCTATGGCTCCGGCGTTCTTTTTATTGACTGTCAGCCAGACTTTTGTCCCGCCGGGCTTGACGAACGGACGTGTAACGCGCTCGAAAATCCGCCTTCCCATGCCGCAGCCGCGGAATTCCTTGAGGATGTAGAATTTGCTGAGCAGCAGGCTGCCATCGGCTTCCGGTTTCACCCCCGCGTAGCCAACAAGCCTTTCATCAGCCCAAGCCATGGTATACACATAGCGCTGTTCGACGACCTGGAAAGCTATGGACCTTGAGGACTGGAACTGTTCCAGCATATAGGCGACCTGGGATTTTCCCACTATGGGCGTATAATGCTCTGTCCAGATTACGGCACCCAACTCGGCGATCGCGTCAAAGTCGCCGGACTGCGCGGCTGTTGTAAAGTGAATATTCATGACTATCTTTCGATCTCCATGAGGTATCGTGTGTCACATCTCCATAATGAATTATGAAATGACTTCTAGGCAATGTTGAACTGCTCTGCAAGGATTTTCCCATAAATCCCTGGACGAGATTGGCATAGGCCGGCTGCGGCGTCGTCAGCGGGTTTTAGCCCGCTTACGGATGGCTACAGTAGCGATTGCCGACCATTTGCGGCAATCGCAAAGTGGAGCCGCTGCAGAGACAAAAACACGTGTGTCCGCCGATCCTGGGCTTGTGTTTGCGTTTGCTTGGGGTTTTATGGCATAGCTGACTGTATGACAGATGCTGGCTTCCTTCAACAGCCCCCGCTGCTGGCTGAACTTGTCGATCTTGACGGGACAGGGCTTGCGCGGATTTATGCGCGGCTTCTGGAACGTATTGCCGCGCTCGATCCCGTATTGCGCGTCTTTGAGGGCGGTTCGCCGGACACGGCGCAAGTAATGGAGGAATGCGCGGCCATTGCGAAACGCTGGCCGCATCCGAACAAACGCCCCCCTTTATTCGGCCTGCCAGTAGGCATCAAGGCTATTATCCGCGTGGCGGGCAGGCAGATTCGTTGTGGTTCGCTGCTTCCCGCGGATCTTTTTGATGGAGCGGAAGCCTCCCTGGTGCATCATCTGCGCGAAGCCGGGGCAATCATTCTGGGGCATACCGGCAGTGCGGAATTTGCCCATGCCGAGCCTGGCCCCACCTGCAATCCGCATCATTGCGGCCACACGCCCGGCGGCTCCAGCAGCGGTTCCGCCGCCGGAGTAGCCGCCGGATTCTTCAGCCTGGGAGTCGGCACGCAAACCATAGGCTCCATCATCCGGCCCGCATCTTACTGTGGCGTCACAGGTTTCAAGCCCAGTTACGAGCGTCTGCCCATAGACGGGATCATCCCCTTTGCCCGCAGCGTGGATCATCCGGGTTTTTTCGGCGTCAATCCGCACGAGATCGCGGCCGTCATGGCGGTTCTTGTCCCACAGTGGCGGCAAGGCACACTGCCCCGCACCTTGCGCCTGGCCCTGCCCACAGGCCCATATCTGCGTTGCGCCCTGTCACAGGTCGTGAGCCTACTGCGCACCCGCATGGAGGGCATTGCAGCCTGTCTGGGAAAACAGGGTCGCTTCCTGGAACTTGTCGAGCTGCCCTGCCTGGACGACATGGACGAACTGCGCGAACGGCATGAATTGCTCATCGCCGCCGAAGCAGCTCAAGTGCATCTGGAGTGGTTTGCGCGCTTTGCTCCGCTGTATCGTCCACGTACAGCGGAACTCATCCAGCGCGGCAGCAAGGCAAAAGAAGCAGACGTGGAAGTCGCTCGCGCCTCGCGCCTTGAATTGCGCCAGCGCCTGCACGAATTGATGCGGAAACATGAGGTGGATTTTTGGTTCAGCCCTTCCAGCGTGGGGGAGGCTGACGAGACCTTGCACAGCACGGGCAGCCCGATCATGAATCTTCCTTGGACCCATGCCGGCTTGCCGAGCTTGAACCTGCCGCTAGGCCGTGGCGCGCGTGGTCTGCCGCTGGGGATGCAGCTTGTCGGCGGCTTCG
>WRKB01000262.1 GCA_009778295.1 Betaproteobacteria bacterium
CGGAAGCATCATAAAGGCCATCTTGTGCGCGAAGTTCGGCACGTTCATTTCCTGCTCCGGCACGCCCGTCACGACCCACACGCGCAGACCGGCATCCTGCGCAGCCCTGACAGCCGCAAGCAGACGCGCTTCAAGCTCAGTAAATTCCACATGATCCCATTCCCCGCCGCCCATAAGACGCACCTGTGGCGCTTCGTACTGTTCTTCAAAGGCGGTGAAACCCTTGAAACGCGCGGCCCAGCGGTTGGCAAGCACCAGATTGCCGATATTGTGTTTCTTGGCAAAAGTAAGCAGCGGGGCGACATACTTCGCCACAAAGGCTTCGGCATCTGATTGGGGTGTATCGGCAAAGACCAAAGGCGCCTGGACGGCAAAAAAGTCTCCTTTCTGGGCGCGCTCGATAAACAGGGGCATAAGATGCCGGGCATGGCTGTCGCCCGCCAGAAGTACGCGTTGCGCAGCCTGCGCATCGCCCATGAAGGTAAACGGGCCTTCCCGGTGCAGATTCGCTTGGGCTATATACGCCTCCGCATCCGTATACTTGTAGCTGTACGCCTTGAGCGTGTTCAGGACAGGCTGCAACTTGCCGGTATGTCCGTAATATGCGGCCCCGGCGAGCATGCACATGCCGGTCAAACCGAAAATAAACACCGCACGTCTGCCGGCACAGAGCTGCCGCCGCCGGAAAGGCTGTTCCACAAAGCGCCAGCTTACAAAAGCCATGGCAAAACACAGGGCCACGGTCACCAGCCGCGCGATCTGCACTGTCGTATGCCCATAAATGGCTTCCAGCACCTGCACGTAGGATTTGAAGGTTACATAGAGAGGCCAGTGCCAGAGATACAGCGAATAGGAAATCAGTCCGATGCCGACAGCCGGGGATGTGGACAATAGCCGTCTGGGCAGGGTGTCGTGTTGCGCCTGGGCATTCAGGGCCAGCGCAGCCGCCAGACACAGCAGCGCCGTACCCGGTTTTTCCGGCAACTGCAACGCCGGCCAGAGAAAAATTGGCGCAAGCAGTCCAATCGCGATACTGGCTGAAAGCAAATGGCGCGTCATGCGTCCCCGTTCCGGCGTGATGACGGGCAACACGGCGGCAAGCGCTCCAAAAAGCAACTGCCAGGCGCGCATGGGAAACATAAAAAAGCTGAACCGGGGATTATGGATGCTGCAATAGGCGTCCGCTGAGAGCGAAAGCATGGTCAGAGCGAAAAGTATATGCGCTAGGCGTGGCTTGCGGAAACGGTATATGGCATACAGCAGAATCGGATACAGGATGTAGAACTGCTCTTCCACCGCCAGCGACCAGGTGTGCAGCAGGAGCTTGGTATCCGCGAGTACGTCAAAATAGTTGATTGTGTTGTAAAAATAGATGTTCGAAACGAAGCAGACCGTTGCGATGGCGGAACCGGCAAAGGTTCGGAAGTCCGGCTGAATGAAAATGAACGCCCCGATATAGAGAGTAAAAGCAATGATGCAAAACAGAGCAGGAAAAATCCGGCGGATGCGGCGTTCATAAAAGCGGACAATCGTGAATTCGCCCTTGGCAAGGTCTCCCAAAATGATGTTTGTGATCAGATAGCCTGAAATAACAAAAAAAATATCAACACCCAAAAAGCCTTTTCCCGCAAATGGCAGACCGAAGTGGTACAACACCACAAGGAGCACTGCATAGGCGCGCAGGCCATCTATATCCCGTCTGTATTGCATACTCTGTATAAGACGCTGCTCGGAAAATCGGGGGAATTCGGATAAAAACCCTTCGTCTTATGAAACACGGCGGCGCAACCTGTCAACCGGCGATTGGCCCTGTTTGCGTTTTTTACGGAGCAGGGCTAAAAATCGATCCTTCGTCATCCCGTCCATTCTCCGAATCCTTAAGGAGTCCATTATGCCCGAGATTATGCGTATCAATATGCATTCCGGATTCGTCCGCCGCGAGCCGCTGGGGGGTGAGGATCTCATTTTGGGGGGCAGACGTTTGACCAGCAAAATCATCGCCGAAGAGGTGCCGCCGGCGTGTCATGCCCTGGGGCGGCACAACAAGCTCGTCATGGCCTGTGGGCCATTGGGAGGCACGTTGGTTTCAAGTGTCAACCGTCTTTCCTGCGGCGCAAAAAGTCCGCTTACCGGCGGAATCAAGGAGAGCAACGCCGGAGGGGTGACCGCATATATGATGGGAAGGCTTGGCATACGCGCTCTTATTTTTGAAGATAAACCGGAAAAAAATGGCGTGTGGCGGATTTTGCGGATCTCGCCGCAAGGAGCTGAGTTGCTCCCCGCCGACGAACTGGCGGGACTGGGCGTGTTTGAAAAAAGCGAACGTCTTTTCGCTCGGCATGGAAAAAAGGCAGGTTTGACTCTCATAGGCCCCGTGGCGGAGCGTCTTTTGTCTGCAGGCGGCATCACGAATACCGACCCCGAGGGCATGCCTTCGCGCTATAACGGGCGCGGCGGCCTTGGCGCGGTGATGGCTTCCAAGGGGTTGCTCGGCATAGTATTTTCAGCGCAGTCCGCTCCACGGGAGAAATATGCTGATGCCGGACGATTCGCCGAACTGAACCGGGAAGTGGCCAAACTTGTCAACACTACGCCTCAGACTGCGGAAATTTTTCGCAAATACGGCACTTCCGCCATGATGACGAACACGAATGCTCTCGGCGCCCTCCCCACTCGCAATTTCAGCTTGGGGAACTTTCAGGAGTTTTCGAAGATCAATGCCGAAACGATGTACGAAACCATCGTTGCTCGCGGCGGTGTGGGTGAGCCTTCTCATGCATGCATGAAGGGCTGTCTTATCCGCTGTTCCAATGTGTATCCCTCGGCGGATGGCAAACAGGTGCTGTGCTCTCCCATGGAATATGAGACTCTGGGGCTTATGGGATCCAATCTGGACATTGACGACCTCGACGCTATCGCGCGTATCAATCACAAATGTAACGATCTAGGTGTAGACACCATAGAGCTGGGCGCTGCTCTCGGCGTGGCCATGGAAGCGGGAGTGCTGCCCTTCGGAGATGTGTCGGCCGTGGAGAAGGCGTTGCAGGATGTCGCCGATGGAACTCCTTTCGGTCGGGTGCTTGCCTCCGGCGCGAGCGTTACGGGCATTGTGTTCGGCTGCTTGCGCGTGCCTGCGGTGAAAAACCAGGCCATACCCGCCTATGATCCCCGTGCCATGAAAGGGCTTGGCGTCACCTACTCCACGAGTCCTCAAGGAGCCGACCATACCGCCGGCAATACGGCGCGCGCAGCCGTCAAGCACCACCTCAAAGACGGGCAGGCGGCCTGTTCCAAAGGCGCTCAGGTCGGCGCCATGCTGGCGGATTCTTTGGGTCTTTGCCTTATGCTTGGCGGGGCTGTAAAAAATTTGAATCTGATCCTTGACCTTGTGGCGGCGCGTTACGGAATACGTCCGGATTTGGAAAAATTACTGGAAGAAGCGCGGAAAAGTCTGCAGATGGAGCGGGATTTTAATCTTCGGGCCGGTATAGGCCCTATGCAGGATCAACTGCCGGAATTTTTTTATGAAGAGGTGAATCCGTCTATGCAAAGCGCTTTCGACCTAAGTTGCGAGGAGATGCAGGAGGTTCTGGAGTGACAGATTTGTGACGGTTCGCTTTCAAGTGGCGGTAACGGCAACGCAACATGAAACTTTACGCGCACAACGTGCGATGTGTACCGCGAAAAGTCCCGGACAAAGTCGCCGGGACGGATAGGTACGCGTCAATGCCTACGCGTTACGCCGTAAGATTAACCAAGGTTCCCGCCATCTCATCCCACGCCAGGATAGGCACAGTATTCGCCTCGTAGGAGCGCTGCACCATAATCATATTTGCCATCTCCTGCTCCAGCGAGGTCTGGCTGGGGTTCAGCCATTCCGGGGGCAGGAACGAGGTCAGATCATCCGGCGGAGGGGGCAGCACGCCAAGTTGCTGTTCCGGTACCGGAGCCGTGAGTACTTTGGGTTCCGGCGGGAGGATGGGAACGGAGTCCGGGCCTGGGCCGGTGATGTGCCCCACCTGTACGCCCGCGTAGGGTGGAAGCGACGAATAATACACCGCTTGGGGCTGAAAGCCTTCGGTATTAACATTGGCGATATTGTGCGCAATGGCTTGCATGCCTGTGGCAAAAGCATCCAGGGCGGATACGGAAATATACGGGACTAGCCCTACCCCGTTTATATTCATGGTTTCCTCCGTAAATAGTCCATCTGGATACTGTAGCATACACTCCGCAGCCACGTTTGTCATCCCTTGCGTTGCCCAATTGAGTCATTACCCGGCGTGGTGTGAAAAAGAGAGTTGACAAACAGGCATGATCCGGTTTAAAGGCTTACCCCTTTGAGAACATTTATCTGGAGGATTTCATGCCCACTATCAACCAGCTGATCCGCAAAGAGCGGAAAAAGGTTGTGAAGCGCAAAAAAACACCGGCTCTGCAGGAGTGTCCGCAACGCCGCGGCGTATGCACCCGTGTCTACACCACCACCCCGAAAAAGCCTAATTCGGCTCTGCGCAAGGTTGCCCGCGTGCGCCTGACCAACGGCATTGAAGTAACGGCCTATATACCGGGGGAGGGACACAACCTTCAGGAACACTCTGTGGTCGTCATCCGCGGCGGACGTGTGAAAGACCTGCCCGGCGTGCGTTACCATATTGTCCGCGGCACACTTGACACCTCTGGTGTGGCCGACCGCCGCCAGGCTCGTTCCAAATACGGTGCCAAGCGGCCCAAATAATTTTCGCGTATACACACGCATCGCCCCGCAAGCCGGGCGCGCCGACGGCGCGTGTGTTGTGCAGGCTGAAGGCCGTCGGAAACGTTTTGCCTTCTGGAGAACATTATGCCCCGTAAAGGCCCGATCCCCAAGCGAGAAATTTTGCCTGATCCGATCTACAACAGCCGTCTTGTGGCGCGTTTTGTCAACCGCCTGATGTATGACGGCAAAAAGGGCGCTGCTGAAAAGATTTTCTACAGGGCGCTGGACGCGCTCGCTGCAAAGACAAGCGAAGACGCGATGCGTTCTTTTGAGAAAGCAGTGGAAAACGCCAAACCCCAGCTTGAAGTCAAGGCCCGTCGCGTCGGGGGCGCCACGTATCAGGTACCTATGGAAGTGCGCACCGAGCGCCAGATTGCCTTGGCATTGCGTTGGCTTATCAATTATGCGCGCGCCCGTGGCGAAAAAGGCATGATCAGCAAACTTTCCGCCGAACTGCTCGACGCGTACAACAACCGCGGCGGCGCGGTGAAGAAAAAAGAAGATACCCACCGCATGGCCGAGGCCAACAAGGCTTTCGCCCACTACAGGTGGTAATGGTTGGATGGAGTTATTCCGTGGCACGCACTGTTCCCATTGAAAAACAACGCAATATCGGCATCATGGCCCACATTGACGCGGGCAAGACGACCACCACCGAGCGTATCCTCTATTATACGGGCGTTTCCCACAAGATGGGGGAAACCCATGATGGCGGCGCTACCATGGACTGGATGGAGCAGGAACAGGAACGCGGCATCACTATCACTTCCGCTGCCACCACCTGTTTTTGGAAAGATATCCGCATCAACATCATCGACACCCCTGGCCACGTAGATTTTACCATTGAGGTCGAACGCAGCCTGCGCGTACTTGATGGCGCGGTGGCGGTTTTTGACGCCGTGGCAGGCGTGGAGCCCCAATCTGAAACCGTGTGGCGCCAAGCAGACCGCTACGGTGTGCCGCGCATCTGTTTTGTCAACAAAATGGATAGAATCGGCGCCGACTTCTTTCGTTGTGTACAGATGATCCATGACCGTCTGGGCGCGAAGGCCGTGCCCCTGCAGTTGCCCATCGGCCAGGAAGAAAAGTTTGAGGGTGTGGTGGATCTGGTGCTCGGCAAGGCCATTCGTTTTGACAAGGAATCCAAAGGAGCACAGCTTAAAATCGGCGAAATCCCCGCGGATATGATGCCTCTTTACGATGAAAAACGCTTGGAGCTGATGGAGGCCGTGGCCGAGGAGGACGAGGCCATGCTCGAAAAATACCTCTCCGCAGGAACACTGTCCTCCGAGGAAATTATCAGCTGCGTCCGCAAGGCCACCGTTGCCCGCACCATCGTGCCCGTGGTGTGTGGTTCCGCCTTCCGCAATATGGGCGTGCAACCTCTGCTGGATGCGGTTATCAACTATCTGCCCTCGCCCGTGGATGTCGGCGCCATGTACGGTGCCAATCCCGACGACGAGGAGGAACAGGTTCCCTGTTCGTGTGATGACGCGGAACCCTTGGCTGGACTTATCTTCAAGCTGTTTTCCGACCCCTACGTTGGGCACCTGTCTTTTTTCCGTATTTATTCCGGCGTGCTGGAATCGGGCACGACGCTGCTCAACGCCAATACCGGGAAACGGGAGCGCATCGGCCGTATTTTAAAAATGCACGCTAACAAACGCGAAGAGATCAAGTGGGCCGGTGCTGGCGATATTGTAGCCCTGGTGGGTCTCAAGCTGGTTGCCACGGGGGATACGCTTTGCGACGAAAAGCGCCCGGTCAAACTGGAATCGCTTGATATTCCCGAACCAGTCATTGAAGTAGCCATTGAGCCCAAAACCAAGGCTGACCGCGATGCGCTTTCCGCAGCTCTGGGCAAGCTGGCAAAGGAAGATCCCTCCTTCCGCGTCAAGGGCGACGAGGAAACCGGCCAGACGCTGATCGCTGGTATGGGTGAGCTGCACCTGGAAATTATCGTTGATCGCCTGACCCGTGAATTCGGCGTCAATGCCAACGTGGGTAAGCCGCAAGTGGCTTACCGCGAGACTATTTCAAGACCCGGCAAGTCCGACATGAAGCACGTCAAGCAAAGTGGCGGGCGCGGCCAATACGGGCACTGCGTCATTGAAATAGCGCCGAACCCGGAAGCCGGCTACGAGTTCGTCAATTCCATCACCGGCGGCGTCATTCCTAAGGAATATATCCCGGCCATTGACAAGGGGATTCAGGATGCGCTCAAATCCGGAGTGCTCGCGGGCTTCCCCTGTGTGGACGTCAAGGTTGACCTGGTCTTTGGCTCCTACCATGATGTGGATTCTTCCGAGCAGGCCTTCTATGTCGCCGGCTCCATGGCCATCAAGGATGCCATGAACAAAGCCGCGCCGGTGTTGCTTGAGCCTATCATGGATGTGGAAGTGGTCACGCCCGATGAGTATCTCGGCGACGTGATGGGTGATATAAACGGCCGCCGTGGCCGCGTGCAAAGCATGGAAGCCCGCACCGGCGGCGCGCAGAGCGTGCGCGTACTTGTGCCATTGTCCGAAATGTTCGGCTACGCAACGGATCTGCGCTCCCGCACTCAGGGCCGCGCCACCTTCAGCATGCAGTTTCACCACTACGAAAAAGTGCCTGCCGCCATTTCGGACGAACTGGTCAAAAAGAGAGTCTAAAAAGAACCTTATTTTCAGTCAATCAGCCGTTGTATTTGCTTGAGAGCACTTACCCCTTGTAAAAGTAACCTGCTTTAGGCGGCGGCTCTTGTCTCCCGTACCCGCCGGATGTATACACGGCGAATGAACGAGTCCGCCCCTTTCCTTTCCGCGAACTCCAGCAGCCGGCGCCGCTTTTCTTTCTGTTTGCGAGCAGGGGTACTCATCCTGCTGACTTTCGGTCTGACTGTCGCCCT
>WRKB01000263.1 GCA_009778295.1 Betaproteobacteria bacterium
GGCCTTGGGAGCTTCAACGGCAGCAGTCGCAGCGGCTTCGGCAGCGGCGGCCTCGGCAGCCTTGGCCTTGGCGTCGTTTACGGCAAGGGATGTATCAAGCACAAAGGCTACGCGGCGGGCGGAGAGTTCGCCCTTTCTGGCGATCTGCTCAAATTCCTCGGAAGTGACCACGCCCGGCAGCCTGCCATAACCCATGGGGGCCAGGAACCGGCCGTCCATGGACTTCCAGCCCGTTGCCAGCACCACGGCGCCTACCTGAAGTTTGATTTCGCCCTTGTCGGTATCCAAGGTGGCGGTGAATTCGCCGGGCTGTCCTTCCAGACGCGCCACGGAAGCGCTCGTATAGATGGTGATGTTCTTGTCGCCCTGCACGTTAACCAGCTTGCTTTCCAGTCCCACTTCCTGCGGATCGCTGTAGGGGAATCCAAGCGGCATGCTTTTGAACATCCGCGCGGCACGGCCGCCGAGGCTCTTTTCCTTTTCCACCAAGGCCACTTCATAGCCATAGGCGGAAACACCAAGCGCGGCGCAAATTCCTGTCCAGCCGCCGCCGATGACCATCACGCGCCTGACGGCTTCGCCGCTTTCAAGCTGTGCCGGCTCAACGGGGTTGGTTTTTTGCAATTTGACCACGCCCATATTAACATAGTCTTGGGCCATAAGAGTCAAAAGCGCAGGAGCCGATCCTCCCGTGGGGATCGTACCATCCGGGTTCTTGAAGGCCATGACGCACTGTTCGCGCAGGTTCACGCGTTCCAACTGCACGTTCGGGAACTGATAAATGTTCCAGTCGGAACGGGGGGTAGGTCCGCAAATGAGCACACCATCAAGGCCGTTGGCCTCAATATCAACCTGAATGTCCGCCACGGCATTGGCCAGTATGGGATAGACCTTCACCACCGGGGTGAGATCGCCCCATTTTTTGCCGACTCCTTCAGCCAGAGCCTCAATATCCAGGCCGCCACCAATGTTCTGCTGATCGAAATAAATACCAATTTTGGTGGCCATATTACCTCCCTTTCACCGTTTGCACGGCTTTCATGGCGGCTGAGGTTCCGGACTGGGCGCAACGCATCACGTCCAGAGGCATACGGGCGCAGCCCGCAGCAAAAATGCCGGCGTCCTCGCCACTGACGACAAAACCGTCTTCATCCACCGCAACAGGCAGGGGCAGATGTTCACCGGCCAATGTAGGCTGCATTCCCGTGGCAAGCACGACCATATCGTATGTCAGCGTGAGTTTTTCGCCGCGCACGGCATCCTCAGCCACCAGCACCACGTCGCCCGTAGCGCTGTTTTCCGTAATTTCCGCCACCTTGCCTTTGACAAAACGCACGTTGGGAGCGGCCTTCACCTTTTCCAACACGTTCATGTAGCGGCCGGGAGTACGCAGGTCGATATAAAAAATGGTGACCCGGATATCTGGATCCTGCTCGGAAAGATACAGAGCCTGCTTCAGGCTGGCCATACAGCAAATGTAGGAGCAAAAATTCAGATGGTTTTGATCGCGCGAGCCGGCGCACTGCACAAACGCAACACTACGGGGCGCACGCCCGTCGGAGGGACGTTTGACAATGCCCTTCGTAGGACCGAACGGCGAAGCCAAGCGCTCAAGCTGCATGTTGGACACGCAGTTCTTGATAGAACCGGCGCCCAAATTGGTAAGCCTCGTCACATCATAGGGCTTCCAGCCGGTGGCGATCACAATGGACCCCACTTCCAACTCCAGTTCTCTTGGCTCTTCATCCAAAAGGCAGCCCCCGGCGTTGGCAAGTTTGATCTTGTCCTTCGTGCTCAATGCGGCAGGATCCAAGACGTAGCGTCCGGGGAAAGCAAAGGGCATGGAACGGTACAGGGCTTTGCGATTTGTAAGGCCGAATTCAAATTCGTTCGGAGATTCGCCTTCAAGCGTACTGGCCAAAAGCCCCAAGTCTACGCTGTGTGGGACAGTATGGCGGGGCTGAATGCGTACTTTCGCCTTGTACTTTCCCTTGTTCCCGGAGACGGAGACAAGTTCCGCCTGAGTGAAAAATTTGATGCGGGGATTTTTCCTGATGCGCTGGAATTGAATTTCCAGACCGCAGGAAGGCGGGCAGAGCTTGGGGAAATATTTATTGAGCTGTGCCACCCGACCGCCGAGAAACGGGGTCTTTTCGACGATGTATACATCATAGCCCAATTCCGCCGCTTCAATGGCAGCAGTAAGGCCGGAAAATCCGCCGCCCACGACGAGTATGGAGTTGGACATCTTGGATATCCTCCTGGTGTCTGAATGGCAAAAATGCCCCAGGGCATTTTTAGAGCAGGTTACCTTTAAGTTTGTACAGTAAAGGGGGTTCAAAAGGCATGAAAAGGCACTCCTCCCCAGGATGCGCGAAGCCGAAGCGTCTTGCCCGCAAGGCACGCTGCGCTGTTTGCTCACGGGCGGCTGCTGCGCAGCCGCTAGAGCGGGTACGGCACCAGGAATCGGCGTCCGGAACTCCCGGACAACCTTGAAGGCACCTGCCGGCTCACTGCGGCATAAAGGAGGGCAGGCCGGAAAACCCGGCCTGCCCTTTTACATCATGCAACCTAGACGGGAACGATTTGGTAGTAAGGCTTTTTGAAGATCTTGGTTTCACCGGTCTTCGGATCGTACGTGGAGTTCACGAAGCACTTCCACTTGTCGTCGTCAATACCCAGGAAGTCGGCTCTGTAATAGAAACCCGGATAGCGGGACTCTTCACGGAAGTGGATGTGCTGCATATGCAAACGCACGGTCCACAGGCGATGGTAGTTTTCCCAGCAGCGCAGCAGTTCGTGCAGATCACGGGCAGCCAGCTTCGCGGAGTCTTCTTCGATCATGCCGAGGAGGTTAAAACCGGTATCCAACAACGCCTTGGAGGTGGTGTAGTAGTTACTGACGCCGCCACCGTATTCATCGGTGCATTTGACAAGACGCATCATGAAATTCTTCGGCGTGATATAGTTGGGGTTCACCACAGGGTCAGTGGACGCGGCCTTGCCTGCCAGGAAGTTGTAGTACGGACGGTAGATCAGCTGCTTCAGGTCGTCGGCCTTCTCAGCGAGGCTGGACTTGAAGTCCTTGTGATCCACGCACCAGCGCACCATTTGCTTGCCGACGATACGGCCTTCAGCATGAGAACCGGAGGAGAACTTGTGGCCGGAAGCGCCAACGCCGTCAGCGCAGGTGA
Source organism: Betaproteobacteria bacterium (assembly GCA_009778295.1). Taxonomy (GTDB): domain Bacteria; phylum Desulfobacterota; class Desulfovibrionia; order Desulfovibrionales; family Desulfovibrionaceae; genus WRKB01. Next base: position 3,195 of record WRKB01000263.1, read on the forward strand.
ACAGGCCTTCAACAGTGGTCATGCGATTGTAGACTTTTCCGTTGCTGGCTTTCACCTTGTAGCTGTCAGGAACCCAGGCTTCGTCCGGACCGGACACCCAGATACCGCAGCAACCGGAGTGGGAACCAAGCAGATACGGTTCAGTAGGCATGATTTCCGAACCACGTTCTTCGGGCTGGATGTTCATGGCCGCCCACAGGTTGGCCTGACCAACGCACATGTCGAGGAAGTCTTCCCAGGCTTCGGCCTCAAGGTGCTTCTGCTGTTCTTCGTCCAGGGAGGCAAAGGTGGTCTGCAAGGCGGTTTTGGTATCCATGTAGATGGGGCCGCGGCCTTCGCGCATTTCACGGAGCATCATGTGGTTGCGCAGGCAGGTGGGAATGACGTTCCCCTTCGCATAGCCGCGTTCTTCATAGGGTTTCAACATGGCGGCGTTGGTGGCGCAATAATCTTCACCCTTGGAGTTGGTGGCTTTTGCCTTGAAGAGCAGGAACCATGCGCCAACCGGGCCATAACCGTCCTTAAAGCGGGCGGGGACGAAACGGTTTTCCATCATGGTCATTTCAGCGCCGACCTGAGCGCACATGGTATACGTAGAACCGGCGTTCCATACGGGATACCAGGCACGGCCCATGCCTTCACCTGTGGAACGGGGGCGGTACACGTTCACGGCGCCGCCAGCCGCGCAGCAGAGAGTGTTGCAGCGGAAGATATGCACTTCGTTGGCGCGCAGGTTAAAGCCCACGGCGCCGGCGATGCGGTTGGGAGTCTTGGAATCAAGCAGCAACTTCACAATGAAAATACGTTCCATGATCCTGGATTCGCCCAGCGCATTCTTGGCGGCTTCAGCCACGATGCACTTATAGGACTCGCCATTGATCATGATCTGCCAGCGGCCGGAACGCACAGGCTCGTCGCCCTTGCGCAAAGACTTGCCGGCGGCCCTGGCGGCGGCGCCGTCGAGGTTGTGTCCGTCGCCGCCCTTGACCCAGCAGGGCAACCCCCACTCTTCGAACAGATGCACACTATCATCAACATGACGGCCAAGATCATAAATCAGGTCTTCACGAACCAGCCCCATGAGGTCGGTACGCACCATGCGGACGTAGTCGTCCGGATCGTTTTTGCCAAGATAGGTGTTGATGGCAGACAGTCCCTGCGCAACAGCGCCGGAACGTTCAAGCGCAGCCTTGTCCACCAGCATGATTTTCAGGTCTTTCGCATAGGCATCAGCCCAGCGCACGGCTTCATAAGCCACACCACAGGCGCCCATGCCGCCACCGACGATGAGAAGATCAACGTCGTGCTCTTTGACACTGGGTTCAGCGATGGCAACGCCTCTAACCGCTTCCTTAACGGGAATCATCGGCATAGTTTATCTCCTTAACTCTGGCTCTTTAGTAGTTACGGCGTAGTATGACCTAGCGGCCATGCTCCATATAGGTGGCAGCCTTGCCCGCGTCTTGCACGTCAAACTTCTTGCCCATTGCGTCTTTGGGAGACCCGGCAATGGCGGCTTCAGTGAAGAGCAGTTCGCTGTTCAGATCGCCGGGGGCGGGCTTGCCTTCATAAGGTTTGATGGAGCCTTCAGGAGTGGTGCGGATGGGGAATTTGAAGCGCTTCACATTGCCGTTGCGAAACTTGACGGTCCACATGATGGAATCAGCGGAACGCAAAGGAATACAGGTGCCGCCCATGGGCGCGAAATCAGCGTAGGGACGAGCCGTGATAGCACCCTGGGGGCAAATTTTCACGCAGGAATAGCATTCCCAGCAGGCATCCGGCTCTTGGTTATAGGCCTTCATTTCATCCGGATCCAAAATCATCAGGTCATTGGGGCAGATGTACATGCAGGCAGTCTTTTCGCCACCCTTGCAGCCGTCGCACTTGGACGGATCGACAAACGTCGGCATAGGAAATCCTCCAACTTGCTAAAAGTGTGTAAACCTCATGTCCATTTCCAGCGCAACGCCGGCCACGAAGCCTCAAAAGCGAAGTATGTCCGCATCTTGTTTTGGGGTTACCCAAGGCCGACAGTGCGCGCATGGCACGCTTGCGTCAAAAGTAACAAGGTAAGATACTCCGCGTCAAGCATGATTTTGAAAAAAGACGGGCGGTATTGTTTTTTGTACCCCCAAAGCACGTCATTCAATCTCCGGATCGACATTGCGTCCAGCGATGCCTATTTGAAAATCGAACAAGACGCCAGGACAGTGCCGGCTCCGGATACGCCATACGTTGCGGTCAGCACGGCGACTACAAATTCGCGGCGTACCAATCTCCGGCAAAGCGCAGACCCTGGCGCACATCCACAGCCGGATCGAAGCCGAGCAGCTTCCTGGCCCGACTGATATCGGCCAGGGAATGGCGCACGTCGCCCGCACGAAAGTCCCGATGCGCGGCCGTGGCTGCGGCAGCTTCGGGTTTGTGACGCGCCACCTCTTCCCGAATCAGCGCAAAGAGTTCATTCAAGGTGGTGCGCCGGCCGAAGGCCACGTTGTACACCTTGTTCCGAGCTTCCGCCGGGGCGTGCGCCGCCAGAATGTTGGCTTGTACCACGTTATCGATATAACAAAAATCCCGGCTGGTTTCTCCGTCGCCGTTTACATACACCTGTTCGCCCCGAATCAGACTTGCGAACCACTGGGGAATCACGGCCGCATACGCGCCGAAAGGGTCCTGGCGTTGTCCAAACACGTTGAAATAGCGCAGGCCAATACAGGAAAAGCCATATGCCGAGGCGAACACATCGGCGTACAGCTCATTCACATATTTGGTGACCGCATAGGGCGAAAGGGGTTTACCGATGCGATCCTCCTGCTTGGGCAGGGTGGGTTCATCCCCATACGTGGAACTGGACGCGGCGTAAACAAAGCTTTTCACCCCGGCATCTCTGGCAGCGATCAACATGTTGACGAAGCCGTCAATATTGCAGCTGTTGGACAGCAGGGGATCGTCGATCGAGCGCGGCACTGATCCCAAGGCGGCTTCGTGCAGCACATGGTCGGCATGAGCGCATACCCGCCGGCAAACATCAATATCCCGAATATCCCCTTCAACAAAGCTAAAACGCTGCCAGCGCTCCGGGCCAGCCAGTCCGCGCACCATGTCCAGATTCTTCCGGTACCCGGTGAGGAAATTATCCAGCCCCACAACCCGCTGTCCGTGCGCGAGCAGAAACTGCAACAGATTGGAACCGATAAAGCCTGCCACCCCTGTCACGAGCCAGGTATGCGGCGCTTTTTCTATTTCGTGCAAAATATTCTGATAGGCAGACATGCTGAAATTCCGTATAAAATTGTGTGTAACCCCCGTATGCCGCAGCCTTTTTCAGGAAGGACTGTGCCTTTCGCAAAGCCTCCCGGATTCGTTCCGGGTAAAGCCCGAAGCGTCCCCGCAACCTGCACTCTCTTCTACCCCGCAGACTACAACGTGTAAAGTTCCGTGTGCTCCCATGCCCACCCAACGGCATCCCGCCGTGCATCCGGCCGCGACGCGGGCGAACAGTCAGGACGAATATTCAATCAGGCGCTCGCTGATCAGGTCATAATCCAGTGCGTCCATGCGCATCCGCAACCAGGCGACGAGTTCCCCGCCTGATTGGTACCGGTATCGCTCCAATTTGCTGAGCTGCTTCTCCATGGCACTGGGGGAACAGGACAGACTGGCCTTATACAGAACCGCCAGTTCTCTGGCGTCAGGCTTCGGCATGAGGGGCTTGTCTCTCCCCGGCACGGCCTCAGGCATATGCCCACGCAGCAGCACGCTGATTTCACGCAGGAGTTTTTCCGCCGCTTCCAGAAAGAGGGGGAGTTTCTCCTGCACATGAGGCCAATTTTTCTTTGTTGCAGCGCGTTCCAGCCCTTTGGCCATGTCCCCGAGAGCCTTGGCCCCCACTCCATAGCTGGCCCCCTTAATACCGTGCGCCATAATGGCGAATTCCGCCGGATTCGCCGTTTCCTTCTTGCTCAGGCATCGCATCTGCTCCAGAAGCTGCGGCGTGTTGACGGCATACGAACGCAACACCTCAAAAAAAGTCTCTTCACTGCCGAAGCGCGACACGGCCTCCTGCATATCCAGACCTTCAACGCTATGCGTGATGCCCGCTGCCGGCGTGGTTGCATCCCGCGCATCTGCCTGGAACGGTAACAGTACATCACTCCACCGCCTCCGAGGTGCATCCTCGCGGATTTCCTGCCGAGCGTCCTTTACCCACTTGTTAATAATCGCATCCAGCTTTGAGGGATCAATAGGTTTGCCCAAAAAAGCCTGAAATCCCTGGTCGAGAAATTTTTTTTCATTACCGGCAATGACGTTGGCCGTGAGGATGATAACCGGCACCGACAGGGCATGGTCGGTGCCTATGGCCCGGATACGGCGCAGCGCTTCAACGCCGTCCATACCCGCCATCATGTGATCCATGAAGATGGCGCTGTAGCGGCGGGCCTGCTTGGAGCGCATCAGCTTAACCGCCTGCTGGCCGCTGGTGACGCAATCCACCGACATGCCGTACCGTTGCAACATACCTTTGGCCACCC
>WRKB01000264.1 GCA_009778295.1 Betaproteobacteria bacterium
TCGCCGCAATGGTAGGCAAACAGGCGGCGCAGCCCGTTGCCGCTCACCAGCATTTCCGCGACAATTCTTTCTCCCAAGCTGTTGCGCAATATATCCGCAAAGCTCTCTTCATCTCTGCGGAAAGGGTACTCCCCGTGTCCGCCTTCCGAAGGCAATACTGTACGCGCCTCAGGCAGTACCAATGCCTTGCCGCACCCGCTACCCGCGCCGATCAGCGCAACAGGGGCCAAGCTTTTTTTACCGGCGTACAGTTCCACGATTTCCAGCGCCGCGCGCGTCTGCGCGTGAAGGGTGCTCAGCAGGCAGGCATAGCCTTGGGCGACGAAATCATTGACGAGCAGGACTGTGGGGATGTCGAGCGCAGCGGAGGCTTCAACAGTGCTGATGTCCCAGGAGATGTTTGGTGGTTTGCAACTGCCGTCCCGGACTGGCCCGGCGATGCCCAGCGATGCCAGCAGCGTCCCTGGCGGAGCAAACGGCGAGCCGTCCGGCAGACGGAGCTCGTGTGCGAGATCCGCAAATGCTTTATACTGTGCCGTGGGAAGCCAATGTTCCCGCACGAGTTCCAAGTCTGCTGGCGATGCAGGCGCATCTCTCATCGCGAACAGCGCAAAGCGGCTGTGGGTTCCTCCGATATCGGCGGCAAGCAGAAAAGACATGGTATCTCCGAAGGGGGATGGGAGTTAGCCTGGACTTCCTTACGGCGAAGTCGTACATATATGTCGTATATCTGTCTGTGAACACGAGCGCAAGCCGAAGGGATTTCATGCGCTTTATTGATCTGCATTGCCACAGCACGGCGTCGGACGGTTCGGATGATCCGGCGGAACTGGTTCGAAAAGCCGTGGATACCGGTATCGTGGCCCTTGCCGTGACCGATCATGACACTATTGCCGGTCTTGATGAAGCGCAACGAAATACGGCAGGAACAAAGCTTGAACTGATTCGCGGCTGCGAAATTTCTGCGCGTGGAGAGGGTTCGGGCGAGATGCATATCCTTGGCTTGTGGATTCCTCGGAACCATCCGAACTTGAAAGCCTTTGAGCGAGTGTTGCGGGATTTGCGCGACTGTCGCGCCGCTCGTAATCAGATTATGGTCGAGCGCCTCAGAAAGTTGGGTTGTTCCCTGAGCTATGATGAAGTTCTTGCCGAGGCTGGAGGCGAAAGCGTTGGCCGTCCGCACATAGCAGGAGTCCTGCTGCGCAAGGGATATGCCAAATCAATCCGGGAAGTCTTCGCCCGGTACCTGGGCAGCAAAGGCAGCGCTTACGAACCCAAAAAGGTCTTGCAGCCGGAAGAAGCCGTGGAACTTCTTTTGTCTGTAGGCGCCACCGCGGCAATTGCGCATCCGAGGCTCATCAAGGCTTCAGATGCATGGCTGGAGACGACGATCATCCGGCTGAAAGCCTGTGGCTTGTCTGCGCTTGAAGCATACCATAGCGAATATTCCGAGGTGGATGTGCGTTTTTGCATGGGGCTTGCCGTCAAACAGAATCTCGCCTTGTGCGGAGGTTCGGATTATCACGGCAGGCTCAAACCCGATATCGCCCTCGGCACGGGCAGGGGCGGCCTGCGCGTGCCCGAGAGTCTGCTGGAACAGCTCAAACAGCAACGCCGTGAGCAGGGTTTGCCGGTCTAGAAAGGTAACATATTATAACATCAGCTGCTTTCATGAAATTCCCTGAACTGTTAGCCCCGGTAGGCACCTCGGAACATTTGGAAGCTGCGCTCCTGTACGGCGCAGATGCTGTCTATTTGGGGGCGGAAGGGCTAAATCTGCGTGCTTCGCGCGGATTCGGCCGGGAACAGATCCAAATGGCCTGCAGTCTGGCACATGAGCGGGGCGTACGGGTATATCTGTGTCTGAATGTTCTCCCTGGCCCCAGTCAGATGGCGCGGATGCATCCGGCGCTGGAAGAAGCGGCCGAACTTGGCGTTGATGGGCTGATCGTGGCGGATGCGGGCTGCGTCCGTCTGGCGCGGCGCATTTGCCCGCACGTCCCCATTCATCTTTCGACTCAGGCCAATATCCGTAACGCGGACAGTGTACTCTTCTGGCGGGATCAGGGGGTGAGTCGCGTCAATTTGGCGCGGGAGCTGAGTTTGCTGGAAATTCGTTCTATTGTACGTAGTTGTGCGGATGTAGAATGCGAACTATTCGTACATGGCGCGTTGTGTCTTGCCATATCCGGCCAATGCCTGCTTTCCGCATGGTGCAATGAGCGTCCGGCCAATCTTGGCCGCTGTACGCAGCCCTGCCGTTTCGCTTACCGCAACGTGCGCCTGGCCGTGGAGGAGGAACTGCGTCCGCGCTCCATCATATGGGAAGCCGCAGCGGAAGGAAGCGGCTTTTCCACCTTCTGGGCGCCGGACGATTTGTGCTTGTTGCGGTATGTGGGCTGGTTCGCCCGGCAGGGCATTGCGGCCTTGAAAATTGAGGGGCGTATGCGTACGGGCGCCTATGTGGCCCATACGGTGGACGTATATCGTACCGCCTTGAGCCTGCTGAAAAAGTCCTTGGATGCGGGCAGTCGTGGAGCGGATTTTTCAGTTTGCGTGCGGGAGCTTGTCCGCAGCTCGGCACGTGCTCTTTCTTCAGGTTTTTTTCTTCCCCGCCGGGGAGTCATGTCTACCGTGGAAAGCCCGCCGCAGATCCTGGCCCGCGTGGAACAGCGCGTGGGCGATGCATGGCGCATCAGCGTCCGTGGCTACTGGAACAGTACACGGCAGGCAGTAGCGCTTCTGCCAGGGCTTAATCGACCGGAACTTCAGCAGGGCTACAGTTTTGAGAACCATCGGGGTGAACGCTGCGGGGAAGTGCATCCCGGCGTGAGCGCGTTGCTTTTCGGCGAGGGGCTGCCGCTAAGACCCGGCGTATATGTAAGGAGCACATAGGGAAAAATTCCAGATGCAGAGCAACATCGAAGAAGGATCAGTCCACACTGCCTAAATAAGCCTTGCGCACGGCTTCGTTGCGCAGAAGCTTATCTCCTTCGTCCTGCATGGTGATGTGGCCGTTTTCCATAACATAGCCGCGATGAGCCACTTTGAGGGCCTGGCTTGCGTTCTGCTCCACCAGAAAAATCGTGGTGCCGCTTTCGTTAACTTTGCGGATGATATTGAATATCTGGTGAATGATGATAGGGGCTAGGCCCAAGGAGGGTTCGTCCAGCAGCAGCAGTCGGGGTCTGGCCATAAGGGCGCGGGAGATGGCGAGCATCTGTTGTTCGCCGCCGGAAAGAGTGCCTCCGGCTTGGCCGCTGCGGGTTGCCAAGATGGGAAAGAGACTGAACACGTGCTCCAGGTCTTCTTGGATGCCCTGTTTATCACGGCGCAAATATGCGCCAAGTTCCAGATTCTCCATAACCGTAAGTTCTGGAAAAATCAGTCGGCCTTCCGGAACCTGGCTCACGCCCATACGTACGATGCGGTCGGTTTTTTGGGTATGGATAGTCTGCCCATTGAAAAAAATTTCTCCACGTTGTACGGGTGTTACGCCGCAGATGGACATCAGAGTGGTGGTTTTACCTGCGCCGTTTGCCCCTACCAAGGTGACAATCTCACCTTCGTCGATGCGGATGTCCACATCCCACAAGGCCTGGATATTGCCGTAATAGGTGCACACGCCACGCAGTTCAAGCATGGGCTTCTCCCAGATAGGCCTGGATCACATCCGGATTGGCACGCACTTCTTCGGGCGAACCCTCGGCGATGTTGCATCCGTATTCCATGACATAGATGTGGTCGGAAAGCGACATCACCATATTCATATCGTGTTCGATGAGCAAAATGGAAAGCTTGGCTTCGTCGCGAATGCGCAGAATCATACCGCGTAATGCTTCTGTTTCGTGTGGGTTCATTCCCGCAGCAGGTTCGTCCAGTAACAGCAGGAATGGCTCTGTGGCAAGGGCGCGCGCTATTTCCAGACGGCGTTGTTGTCCGTAGGCAAGGTTACAGGCGTCCTCATCGTACACAGCCTCCAATCCCATGTATTTGAGCAGGGCGTAGCTTTTTTCTTCAATGTCCCGTTCCTCCCGGATTACCGTCGGAGGACGGAACAAGGCCCCTAAAATACCCGCTTTGGTGCGGCAGTGGCGTGCGACCATCACATTTTCCAACACGGTCATAGATGGGAAGATGCGGATGTTTTGAAAGGTCCTGGCCATACCCAGGCCGGTCACCTGATGGGGCCTGAGTCTTGTGAGATTGTGCTCTGTGCCGCGTTGATCCGTGAGCAGCACCAGCCCGGAGTCTGGCTGGTGAATACTGGTGATACAATTAAATAACGTCGTTTTGCCGGCGCCGTTGGGGCCGATGAGGGAGACGATTTCTCTTTTGCGCACGCAAAGCGCCACTTCCGAAAGGGCCATCAGGCCGCCAAAACGCATAGAGAGGTTGCGTATCTCCAGTACGACAGGCAACTTGGCTCTTCCATCCAGAGCGCTCATGCTTCAAATCCTCCGGCAGAGGCTGGCGGCACGGCGTCCATTCCGGCAATGACGCGGCGTTTGCGCTTCGGCATAATCAATCCCTGCGGGCGAAACACCATCATCAGCACCATGCTGATCCCGAAAATGAGCATGCGGTATTCATTGAAGGCCCGCAGATATTCCGGCAGCAAGATGAGGATGCAGGCCCCGAGCGCCACGCCGAGGATGGATCCCAAGCCGCCGAGAACGACTACGGAAAGGATCAAGGCGGATTGCATGAAGGTAAAGCTGGTGGGGTTGATATAAGAAGTCTGGGCGGCAAAGAGTGCGCCGCCGAAGCCGGCCCAGCAGGCCCCCAAGGCAAACGCCGTGAGTTTTGCCTTGATCTTGTCCACGCCCATAGCTTCGCAGGCGATTTCGTCTTCGCGCAGCGCCATCCAGGAGCGGCCCAGACGCGAATCGCGCAAACGGGAAACGGCTATGATGGTAAAGACGGTCATGGCCAAAGCGATATAATAGACATAGCGCAGGTTGTCGTCCAATTCCATCCGCATGCCGAAAAAGCCGGGTGGCGGAATGCCGCCTATGCCTGCAGGTCCGCCGAAGTTCAGTGGTGTTTTCATCCAGGTGGGTAGGGAGTGAATGACATGTTCGGGCAGCAGACCTACAAAGGGCAGCAGAGACAGACTGCCGGATTCCAGAATAAGACGGACTATTTCGCCGAATCCTAAAGTGACGATGGCCAGATAATCTCCGCGCAGACGCAACACGGGCAAACTCAGCAGAATGCCGGCCAGAGCGGCGAAGAGCCCCCCTAGAGGCAGAAAAAACCAAAAACCGATGTGCGCCCCTCCTAGAAGCGCGTTGCCCAGGGCATATGTGTATGCGCCAACAGCGTAAAAGGCCACGTAGCCCAAAACAAGAAGGCCCGCCTGGCCGACGACGATGTTCAGTCCAAGGCCCAGCATCACCCATATGAAGGTTTGGATGAGGACATTGATCTGGTATATTTTCATTAGATAAGGTAGGGGCAGCAGGCACAGGAAGAGGAGAATAATGGTGATGTTGCGGGCGGGACCGGGTTGGGTCGGACGCCGGAGTATGGCCATCATCCGCGCGCCGTTGCCCTTGGCGTGCTGGACAGCGGCGAAAGAAAGCAGTGCGGCCAGAATTTCCTGCCAAAAGGTTGCCAGCGCGCGTGCAACAAAGACCGCCCACTGCAGCGGCGTGAAGGCGCCGTCTTGCAAGGGGGGAGCAAGCCCTCTGTCAAGGCTCCAGCCACTGCCCATGATTGTATAAAGGAGTGGCCCCCAGCCGCAAATCAGCAGGCAAGCAACGACAACGCGTTGCTTGTTCATGGGGGTACTCAGATACTGCATAAGCCGGCCTATGCCTGCTTCTTCTTGGGGTATTAAACCTCGTTTTACCAGCAACGCCCGCCAGATAAAGGACAGGAAAAAAATGCCGATTCCGATGCCTGCTGCGTTTTTCCAGCGCCAGATCACTTCGCCCGTGTTGGGCACGACCTTGATAACCAGCAGGGGAAAGGTCAGGAAGACAAACCAAAGGCTTACCAGAAGCGAACGAACGATGCCGCGCATATCAGACCTTCATAGACTTGGGCTTGCCAAGCAGCCCTGAAGGGCGGAAAATAAGGATCAGGATCAGGATGGCAAAGGCGAACATATCTTCGTAATCACAAGAAATATACCCCGAAGCGAAACTTTCGCAGCAGCCCAGCACCAACCCTCCCAGCATCGCGCCGGGGATGGAGCCTATGCCGCCTAGTACGGCAGCGGTAAATGCCTTGATACCGGCGAGAAATCCGATATTGAAGTTGATCTGTTGGGTGTGAGAGGCGATAAGTATGCCGCCGATAGCCGCCAATGCGGAACCTATGACAAAGGTGGCGGAAATGATCCGATCAGCGTCGATGCCGAGGAGCATGGCCATCTTCCTGTTTTGCGCCGTGGCGCGCATGGCTTTGCCGAGGCGCGTGTACTTGATGAAGAGGGTAAGTATCACCATAACTACGGCGCTGGTTACGATGATCAAAAAACTTGAAGGGCGCAGCATATAGGATATGGGCTGTAAAAAAGGCATGTCTGGAATAAGATTCGGGTAGCGCAGAAACTCGCCGCTTTGGGCAATCAGCACATAATTTTGCAGAAAAATGGATACGCCAATAGCGCTGATAAGCGGGGACAAGCGTTGCGCCCCGCGGAGGGGTCTGTAGGCTATCTTTTCCATGGTGTAACCGTAGGCGGAACAGTACACCACGGCGGCCACCGCGCCCAGAATCAGAATACCCACAGCGGGAAAGCCCAAGGATCCCAACACCCCGGCCATAACAAGGCCGGTAAAGGCGCCAATCATGTAAATTTCCCCATGGGCAAAATTGATCAGTTCAATAATGCCGTACACCATGGTATACCCAAGGGAGATAAGCGCATAGATGCTCCCCTTGGTCAGGCCGCTGAAAAACAGCTCTCCAAGGTAGCGCCAGTCTATTTCAGCAAAAAATGTGCTCATGGCAAAACCGGGGGAAGGCATATGCGCCTTCCCCCTTGATGCTGCATTTCAACACAGCCTATTTTTTCCCAAACTTTTGGTCAACATATTCGCCTTTGACCACTTTGAACATGGCAAAACCCACACCTTCGGCATCGCCGCGCGCGTCAAAACGGATTTTTCCAAGCACGGTATCGGCGTATTCCGTGCGCAGGGCTTTAGCAATGGCGTCCGGATTCGTGGATCCGGCCTTTTCAACTGCGTTCAGCAGAGCCTGAGTGGCGGCAAAAGCTGTGAAGAAGAACTGGCCGGAAGGTTCGTTGAACATTTTTTGATGGGCGGCTTCAGCGGCCTTGTTCATGGGCAGCTCGGAGAAGTCGCGATTACTGGAGGCGTAGACGCCCTCGCCATCTTTGCCGACCAGTTGCAGGAAGCTGCTGGTTTTTACTCCATCTTCGGAGACGAAGTTGAGGTTCAGCCCCTTGGCTTTGATGACCGTGACAAGCTTGGAGGCTTCGGGGTAATAACCGCCGTACAGAAGGGTATCAGCACCGCTGCGGCCGATTTTTTGGATGGGGGCGGAATAGTCCACGCCGCCAGGATTGATGCCTTCAAAGAAAACGACTTTGGCTTTGCCGCTTGCTTCAATCACTTTTTTGGCGAATTCCGCGTAGCCTTTGCCGTAGTCGCCTTTGTCATGCAGGATGGCTATGTTCTTGGCGCCGAGAGCTTCAATGGCGAAGTCCGCGCCGAGACGGGCCTGGGCGTCGTCAGTAGGGATGGTACGGAAGAAGTAGGGATAGTTGCCGCTT
>WRKB01000265.1 GCA_009778295.1 Betaproteobacteria bacterium
AGTTCCGGCAGCTGCTCCAGAAAGGCCAAAGCTTTCTGCTTGGCCGCATCCATGCATTCCGTACAGAGTTTGGTTTCGCTGTCGCAGGCGAAACAGCCGCCACAGCGGATTTGTTCGGCCAGCATGGGGTGGATAGTTTCAAGATTGACAGCCAAATGATGGTGCAATGTCTCAAGGCGCAGGGAAGGCGGCCCGAAAAAACCCGGAAACAAGGCGGCACGCATCCTGTCCATGAATTCCTTCAGCACACCCAGCGAAGGCATGGAAGCCTGTTGCGCCGTGCGGTGCCATACTGTTTCCAGCGACTTCTCCGAACACAGCCTGCTGACGATCTTTTCCAGTGCGGTACTCCCAAGATTAGACGATACAAACACGACAGGCCGTTCCATATATGCCTCTGGAAAGCATACTATATGCGTTCACGGACGAGTTCGCCCATCTTGCTGGTTCCCACAAGAATCTTGTCCGCTTCCATAATGTCGCCGGTACGGTATCCATCTTTCAGGCAGATGCGTACCGCATTTTCCACGGCATCGGCTTCCTTTTCCAGACCGAAAGCCAAGCGCAACATCATTGACATGGAAAGAATGGCGGCCAATGGGTTGGCTTTGTCCTGACCAGCGATATCCGGCGCGGAACCGTGGATGGGTTCGAACAGGCCGGGTGATTTTGCTCCGAGTGAGGCGGAAGGAAGCATGCCGAGCGACCCCGTGATAACCGCAGCCTCGTCTGACAGGATGTCGCCGAACAGGTTGCCGGTAACAAGCACATCGAACTGAACCGGGTCACGTACCAGCTGCATAGCCGCGTTGTCGGCATACATATGGGTGAGTTCCACATCCTGAAAGTCTTTATGAACTTCGCTCACCACGTCCCTCCACAAACGCGAAACATCAAGCACGTTTGCCTTGTCGCAGGAACATACCTTCTTACGGCGCAACCGCGCGGTTTCAAAAGCCAGTTTGGCAATACGACGGATTTCATGTTCGCGGTATATCATGGTGTTAAATCCCACCCGTTCGCCATCACGCGTTTCTATGCCGCGCGGTTGCCCGAAATATACGCAACCCGTCAGTTCACGCACTACCATGATGTCCAGTCCTGCTCGGACGATATCCGGGCGGAGCAGGCAGGCTCCGGCCAGTTCGGGAAAGAGGATGGCTGGACGCAGATTGGCGAAAAGTTCGAGCTCTTTGCGAATGCCGAGCAGTCCTGCTTCAGGACGGCTTTTGTTATCAAGTTGATCCCACTTCGGCCCGCCAACAGCGCCAAGGAAGACCGCATCAGACGCCTTGCAGGCCGCAAGGGTTTCAGCGGGAAGAGGAACGCCTTTGGCGTCAATAGCCGCGCCTCCGATCAGAGCGGTTTTGCAGGAGAAAGTATGGCCAAAACGCCTAGCCACGGCATCAATCGTCTGTACGGCTTCATTGATAATTTCAGGCCCGATTCCATCGCCGGGGAGGAGGCAGATTTTCTTGTTCATGATATTCCTTTATCGGGACAGCCTCTCTTTTACATATGGCACCAAGCCGCCCTTCTGCAGGAGTTCCTGCATGAAGGAAGGCAAAGGTGGGCATTGGATGGCGGCTCCGGTAGCCAAATTGGTGATCACACCGCTGGCGGCATCGGCTTCCAGACAATCACCGTCATTGAGTTTGTCGATTCCATCGCCTACCTCCAACAGCATCAGGCCCATGTTGAAGGCGTTGCGATAAAAGATACGGGCGAAGCTGTGCGCGATGACAAGCCCTATACCCGCGCCGAGAATAGCCAGCGGCGCGTGTTCACGTGAGGAACCACAGCCGAAATTGCGCTCTGCCACAATGATATCGCCTGGTTTAATGCGTTTAATCCAGCCTGGTTCCAGTCCTTCCATGCAATTCTGGCCGAGAATTTTGACGTCCGTAGTCACAAGGAAGCGCGCCGGGATAATGGCGTCCGTATCAATATGCTCACCCACCTTATGGGCCGTGCCTTTAAATTTCATGATCCACTCCGTTTACAGTTGCGCAGGACTGCTGATGATGCCGGTCACAGCCGAAGCGGCGGCCACCACCGGGCTTGACAAATACACTTCGGATTCCAGGCTGCCCATGCGGCCGCGGAAATTACGATTGGTGGTGGCAACGGCGCGTTCGCCATCGCCTAGAATCCCCATATGTCCGCCCAGACAGGGGCCGCAGGTAGGGGGGCCGACGATACATCCGGCGTCAGTGAAAATGTCGAAAAGGCCTTCCTTCATGGACTGTTTCCAGATGCCGGGCGTAGCGGGCAGAATTATGCAGCGCACATCGCGCGCCACTTTACGTCCTTTGAGCACAAGCGCGGCATCACGCATGTCAGAAATGCGCCCGTTGGTACAAGAACCAATGATAACCTGGTTAACAGGCAGATTCGGCAGCGCGGAAACAGGCGTGACGTTGCCCGGCAGATGCGGACAGGCTACAACAGGTTCCATGGCGCTTACATCGAATACATGTTCTTCCTGGTACGTTGCGCCGGGATCGGCGGCGATTTGGGGAGCATCCTGGCGTGTGTGCTCGGCACACCATGCTCGAGTTTTACCGTCCGATGCGAACAGACCGGCTTTGCCGCCTGCTTCGATTGCCATATTGGCCATAGTCATACGCCCTTCGACATCCAGGTTTTCAATGGCGGCGCCACCAAACTCCAAGGCGCTGTAAAGTGCGCCGTCCACGCCGATCTTGCCAATAAGCGCGAGGATGAGATCTTTAGCGCGTAGCCATTTGGGCATAACACCGTTAAAGGTCACATGGATACTCGGCGGGACTTTGAACCATGTTTCCCCAAGAGCCATGCCGCCGGCAATATCGGTGGACCCCATGCCCGTGGCGAACGCGCCAAGTCCTCCGTAGGTACAGGTGTGGCTGTCCGCGCCGATAATCAGGTCACCCGGACCGACAAGACCGAGTTCCGGCAGAAGCGCATGCTCAACTCCGCTGTTGCCTCCTTCGTAATAGTGGGTCAGACCAGCCTCACGCGCAAATTCGCGGCACTCTTTCACTTGGTTGGCAGAAGCGATATCCTTTTGTGGGGTGTAATGATCCATGACCAGTACCACTTTATCTTTATCGAAAACCTGCTTCGCGCCCATCCCTTTGAAAGATTTAATGGCCAACGTGGCGGTAATATCGTTGGCGAGCACCAGCGATACCTTGCAGCGTACGATTTGCCCCGGGCCTTCCACTTTTTGGTCGGCATAGGGTTGCAATATCTTCTGGGTTAATGTCTGCGGCATGGAGATCTCCTGTTTTACATATGATGTTCCATTTACGAGGTCAAAAGGCCGCTTTCACCTCCGGCGGCCAAGGGATAAAATTCTTTGAAACTCCTTTCGCCTTATCTTTCCTGTTCTTTCTTCGCCAAACGGTTGAGCGCGTTGGTAAAGGCGCGCGCACTAGCCATGATGACATCGGGATGAGCGCCACGTCCTACCGCACAAATGCTGTTCTGGCACAAACGCACAACTACTTCGCCCTGGGCGTCTGTGCCGCCGGTGATAGCGTTTACAGCATACTGTTGCAGCTCTGGGGCATAAGCTGTCAAATGGGCAATGGCATTGAACAGCGCGTCCACCGGGCCGACTCCGAAACCGGCGTAACGGCGTTCTTCGCCATCGATCTCCATAACGACAGCAGCCATAGGCGGCACGCCCGTATCCGTACACTGCACACTGACATGGCATAGTTTGAAGCGATCAGGCAGGCGATATATCTCTTCCAGTACCAAGGCTTCCAGGTCTTCATCGTAAATATTGGCCTTTTTGTCGGCCAGCTTTTTGACCGCCGCCACCATCGTGGTGATCTGTTCATCATCCAGATTATAGCCCATATCCTCGAGCTTGTCCTTGACGGCGGTCCTGCCCGAATGTTTGCCGAGCACCAATTCGCTCTGTGAACGGCCTACCGACTCAGGCGTCATGATTTCGTAAGTGCCCCGGTGTTTCAGCATGCCGTCCTGATGAATGCCGGATTCATGGGCGAAGGCGTTCGAACCTACAATGGCCTTATTTGCAGGAATGGGACGACCGATAATCATAGAAAGCAGACGGCAAGCGGGAAAAAGCTGTTCACTTTTGATCTGATGTGCAAAATCAAGGATGTCGCACCGCACATTAAGCGACATAATGACCTCTTCCAGCGCGGCATTGCCGGCGCGTTCGCCAATACCAAGCAGAGTCACTTCCGCCTGACGCGCTCCAGCGTTGAGAGCAGCCAGGGTGTTGGCGACCCCCAACCCGAGATCATCGTGACAATGCACGCTGAAAACGGCTTTGTGGCTGCCCGGGGTATTGGCGATGACATAGCGGATAAGCTCGGCATATTCTTCCGGTTGGGCGTAGCCCACCGTATCAGGAATGTTGATAACCCGCGCACCCGCATCAATAACGGCTTCAAACACGTGACAAAGAAAGGTCTTGTCTGAGCGTGAAGCGTCTTCAGCGGAAAATTCCACATTTTCGGTATAGGCCGCAGCGCGGCGTACAGCAGCCACCGCGAGATCCACAACCTGATCGGGTGTTTTGCGCAACTTGTATTCCATATGCAGGGGCGAAGTCGCCAGGAAGGTATGGATACGCGGCATACGGGCTTCTTTAATTGCCTCCCATGCTCTGTCGATATCCGCAGGCAAGGCGCGGCATAAGGCCGCAACCTGTATATCTCCGGCCGCCTTGGCAATAGCCCGCACTGACTCGAAATCCCCCTGGCTGGCTGCAGGAAAACCGGCTTCCATGATATCGACACCAAGGGCTTCAAGCTGACGCGCCAAACGCAGCTTTTCCGCCAAGTTCATGGTCGCGCCGGGCGATTGTTCCCCATCGCGCAACGTCGTATCAAAAATATATATCTGCTCTGACATGGTTCGCCTCCACAAAACATGATACCACAATTCCCACGGCGGCGCACACGGCCATGCGCTTCCATGCGCGAAATAAGGCACCCAGCGCAAATAGAGCCGGAACTTTCAACCGGGAAGGCGCGGAAGTACACTCATTAGCAGTTGTCGCCGCGCTTTGCAATGCGTGCTGGCGGCGGGGAGAGGCTCATATATGAGGCCAAAGCCTTCCTGCGCGTTGCCCAAATTAAAACGCTACACGAAAATGTCCTACTGTTGTGCTTTGGCTTCAGCTTGGATTTGATTCCAAATGTCGAGGAGGTTAGCGATCTCCACAATCTGCCAGTCTGGAGAATCCCATTGCAGACGCAACAGCAACGGATAGATATTGCCGTTACCATAGTCTTTCAATGCGACAGGCAAAAGAACCTGTTTTTGCCCATTGGGAGCGGAAGGTCCGGCTACGTGCAATTCCTTGCGCCCCATAGACACGTCGCCAAACAAGGGGGCAAGGATACCGTCTGGGCGGATGCTTTGATCGGGCTTTCCGGAAAAATTTCCGGACAACACTCCGTAGTGTACGAAGGAGTGTATTTCCCGGGTAATGAGATTACGCAGGCTGGTCAAGGCTTGGCTGTCTTTTACAGAGGAGAGTATAAGGGCCAGCATGGGCGGCAGTTGTCCGTCCGTCTTGTTCGCTTCTGCCAGCAGCAGATCCGTTGCCGCACCCGCAATACGTTTAGTATCGACAAGCTGTTCGAAACGATCCGCATTTTTTGTGTCAATGGCGCGCTGTGCATCGCGCACGGCCTGTTCGGGGGTATTGGCCGCGAAAGCCGCACAAAAAGATGACAACAGCATGATAAGACAAAGGAAGATACGCATCAGCTCTCCCAAGTCCCTTTCAACGGCAAGGGCAGACCATAACTGACAACCATAATCGTATAGCGACGGACGGCAAGGATTTGGTTCACCTCACCGTTGATATCATGAAAATGCTTACCGAGTGCGTTTACCGACGTGCCACCGCAGCCGCCGACAAAAAAATGTTTATGTATCGTTGTTACTGTATTGTTCCTGATCCTCGCGGAATGTTGCCCGCTTTTTCGAACCGCAGGGACAGATCATTCAATAAAGATGATGCTTTGCGTGTAGTATCAAGCGCATCGGCTTGCTTGTCCATACGGCGTTCCACCCATAAAGCTAGGAAAAGTATGCTGTCGTCGTCCAAACGCTGGGCTGGGCTGCCTTTACGAAGAGCGGAAATCAAGGCCGCGCGGGCATTGCCCTGTCCTTGTAAGGCGGTACGGTAGCGCCCGTTCAACGTAGCGATCGAAGCTTCGATATTTGGAATATTGGCGTCATCCTTCTTTTCCCGCGCTTCATCCAAGGCAAATACCTTTTCCACGATTTGCTTGTGCAGGGCGATGGTTTGTTGGTTGGCCCTGTTCATGACTTCAATGCGTCCTTTCAGATCTGGCATTGCAGCAATGCCCCCGGTTACGCCAGCCAAGTCGGCAAAAAATGCGGCGTAGGTTTTATACAAATCATTCAATTGCGCCTCATTCAATGTTTTTCCCTGATCCGGAGCAAGGGCCGTCTGTGCCACCTCATCCACCAGGCGATCTGCGTAGATGCCGTATAACGCCTCAAGCATGGTGGGATTGAAGGCATAGCGCAGGATATAGGCACGTGCCCCGTCGGGGTCTTTGCCCTGGCGTTCCATGCCGCGCATGCTCGCACCATATCGCATGTTCGCAGCCTGAATACTAACATTGAGCTGTCCTTTGGCACCTTGCGAGGCAGGTTTGTAGCGCATTACCAGCCAGTTTGCCAGATCATGCACAAAATCCGGACGGATAACACTGTCCTCGCGTTGCTGTGGCATCACACCCGGAGGAGACGTGGATGCCGTATCCGGATGTGCCGCCGAGCCGTCCGCACTCTGCGTGTTTGCCGCAGTAGCGAGATCTACCGGCGAAGGCACGGTTCCCTGAATCAGTGTACCGTTGGCGGAGACCCCCGGGGTGGCCACACCTACGCTATGCACTGCCGGAGGAGGTGGGGGCGGCGTGAGCAGTCCTTTGGCAGCATCGACCAGAGGATCAAGTCCGGCACTGTGCAGGGTTCCCTCCGTTCTGCTGATGATGTCCTGCTTGGCCTCCTCATCTCGGGTCAACCAAAAAGTCAATCCTGCAAACAGAATGAGTGCCAAGGCAGCTGCAATTATAAGCTTGCGGCGTCCAGCCTGGCCAGGTCTGGGTGCCGGCAGAGTGCTGAACTTCGTGTCAGAGTCCATATAACCTCCAGCGCGTACACTGCACCCATCCCCCGCCGGGCGGGCATAGGATGCGTTTACTACTGTATAGCAGAGGATTACGTTCCCATCCTGCGTATTTCCTGCGAATAGGCTCTACGCAGAGCGTCAACATAGACCGGATCGGCCTGCCCTTTCCAGTTGTTGACTTCGTAAAAGCGTTTGGGAACAGGCACACTTTCCGGTATAAAGCCTGTTTGGAGCTTGAGCTTCCATCGCAAAGCCTGCATGGCTCCTGCCCCCTGCATAAGATTCTCGGCCAGCACATTATATCCCAACACACTCAGGGCTTCACGCACGCGATCCGTGCTGTAGATTTTGCGGGCGAACATGCAGGAAACCAAATTGGTCAACATGACCCGGCCGCATTCGTCATCCACCAGGAAACGCACGGCTTTCTCAACGTCCTTTTCTTTATGTGTTTGATCATAAGAATATCCGCCGCTGTCCAAGTGGGAATGGCGAAAGCCCAGCGCTTGGGATACATAAAAAACTTCACCCGTGGCATAACCCGCCATTTCCTGCCCCAGCACGCAGGCAAAATCCACGCCGCCATACACACCTGCCGCATGTAACGCACCTTTAGCCATAGCCT
>WRKB01000266.1 GCA_009778295.1 Betaproteobacteria bacterium
GCACGCCTGCCTTCCACATAGGCGATCATGCTCTGGCCTCCCCTTCGTTCAACGACGTGTTTTCAACCGCCTATGGCCACCATGGGCCTGGCCGCCACAGCCGCCTCCCGCCGTTGCCGCAGAATGTCCGCGCCCAGCGGTTTCTTGCGGGTTGCCAGCTCTATCACTCTGGACAGGAAGCGCGCGTCCAGACGCGGATGGCGCAAAATGCCCCGCAACCGGTATTCCTTGTCGGAAAAAAGGCAGGTCCGCAGCCGTCCGTCGGAGGTGATGCGCAGGCGGTTGCATGTGGCGCAGAAATGGTGCGACATCGGGGTGATGAACCCAAGGCGGCCCTGGCCGCCGACGATGGAAAACATGCGCGCCGGCCCTCTGTCCTGCGCGTCCGGGCGACAAGGTTCAAGCTCCGCCCATTTGCGGGCTTCGGCGAGGATGTCGTCCGCAGGCCAGAACTGGTCTTGAAGCCATCCGGCTCCACTGCCCATGGGCATAAGTTCGATAAAACGCACGTCCACCGGATGGTCGCGGGCAAAATCCAAAAATGCCTTCATATCCTGCCGATTGATGCCGTTGAGCGCCACGGCGTTGATTTTTACCCGGATTCCCTCCGCCAGCAACGCGTCCAGATTACGGCGCACAACGGGGAAAAGATCCTGCCCGGTGGCGGCCAGAAAGCCTTCGGGCCGCAGGCTGTCCAACGAGATGTTGATTGCCCCGATCTTCAGCTCCCGCAGGGTCTTGATATATTCCCCCAATAGGGTGCCGTTGCTAGTCACCCGCAAATCCATACCGGGGTGGCGTTCGCGCAGCATGCGCAGAAAATCCACAAATCCTTTGCGTACAAAAGGTTCTCCTCCTGTCAGCCGGATTTTTTGAATACCCTCCTCCACCGCAATATCCACAAGGCGCATGCATTCCTCGTAGCGCAGCACTTTTTCGTGTGGAATGCAAGGCTGTTTGCTGGTGCTGCGGCAATACAGGCAACGCAGATTACAGCGATCCGTCACGGAAAGACGCAAATACCGCACGACGCGGTCATGTTCATCCATCAGGCGCATGGAAGCGGGTATGACGGCGGATTTGTCAACAGGGGGGGCGGACTGCATATTGTCTCCAGCGGGTATATTCATCTATGCCTTCCCGAGTATATATACCGGAAGCCATCCCATAATCAACTTATGAGTGGCTTCTGACGTCAGCCAGGGCAGGATGGCGCGAGCTTGTCAGGCGCGCAGCGGCAATGCCGAAGATTGCCAGAAGGAGGAAAAACCAGTAAGGAAGCTGGAAAGGCGCGACTTGGGGAACCAGGCTGTCAGCACAGCCTGAGACGATCGGGAGGAAAGTCCATGCTCCACGGACTGAGTATGATTCTGCCGTCTGGCTGCCTTGTTCTGCTTTTTGTTCTGCTGTCTGCGTCTTCCGCTCCGGCCTGGGACGGTTTTGATGCTGACACCGCAGCCTTGATAGAGGTAGAACCCGTGCGCGTGCCCTCCGCAGGCGACACTGTCACCGTAAGCTACTATAAATCGGATCTCCGCCGGACCTGCCTGGTCGAGGAAGTGCGCCGCAATCTGCGCACCTTGGAACTGGTGGTCCGCTGTCCCGAACCGGACGGAATACGCACCTTTGTCATGGAGCGTATGTAAGCGCGGACATGCGCCGCGAGGACGGAGATGACGGGAGCGGCGCGCTTATTGCCGGAAAAGGGAACCCGGCTCCCGCCCCAGTTTTTGGGCCGCTTTGTCAAGCTCCTTGGCTTCTGACAGGCGTTGGATGTAGCCCTGCTGTTGCTCATGGGCGATTTCGCTGCGGCTGAACTGGTTGACGCGTTGAGCAACGCTGGTATCCAAAGAATCCGGCCGGTAAAGATTGTGCCCCGGCACCCTGCTCGGCGATTCTTCCTGATAGGCATACGAATGCAGTTCGCCGTCAGACAGCACGGTTCCACACCCTGCAAGGAACAAGGAGAAAAACAGGCCGGCAGAGACAAGAATATATCTGTCCATAGCTCCAGTATACGTGATAGGATACCCTTTTGACAAGCCGGGTAGTGCCTGAATTTGCCGCGCCACTTCGTCGGCGCTGCTATCTTTGCTGTCCTCATCCATATTTTTTCGGAAGATGTGAATGAACTGGCCGAAAACGTTCTTGATGACCCCCCAGGGCGAATGCCAGGCCGTAGCCCCCCTGATTATCTCGGCCAGCCGGGCCACGGACATTCCGGCTTTTTACATGGCGTGGCTTATGCGCCGCCTGCGTGAAGGCCATTGCGTCTGGGTGAATCCCTTTAACCGTGCCCGGCAATACGTCAGCTTCTGCCATTGTAAATGGATCGTTTTTTGGAGTAAAAATCCCGCTCCGCTTATTCCTCATCTGGAGGAACTGCGCGACAGGGGGCTTGATGTCTCTGTGCAGTTCACCCTGAACGATTACGAGGCCGAGGGACTCGAACCGGGGCTGCCGCTGCTGCGGCGGCGCGTGGAAACCTTCGTCCGCCTTTCGGAATTGCTGGGACGGGAGCGGGTGCTGTGGCGTTTTGATCCGTTGCTGCTCGGAGCGGATTTGCCGGTTGACGAGTTGCTTGAGCGTATCACCCGGCTTGCCGGGGGATTGCAGTATTTTACTGACACCCTGACCTTCAGTTTTGTCGATATCGCGCCCTATGCCAGGGTGCGTGCGCGCATGCGCAAGCGTTTCCCGGCCATCCGTGAACCCGGTCGTGAGGAAGTCCTGCGCCTTGCCGAAGGGATCGCGCAAGGCAACTCCGCATTGCGAATGCCTCTGGCTCTGGCAGCTTGCGCGGAGAACGCGGACCTTTCCGCCAGCGGCATCCGGGCCGCTTCGTGCGTGGACGCAGCGCGTATCGGGCGCCTGTGTCCCGAAGCCGTGAGTCTGCCGCCGGTCAGGGATGCGGGGCAGCGTGCCGCGTGCAGATGTGCTCCCAGCAAGGATATCGGCGCATATGGAACATGTATGTACAACTGTGCGTACTGCTACGCGCAGTCTTCAAAAAACGCTTCGCATGCCCGCTTGCCTTTCTGCGCCGATACGTCCGAATCGTTATAGCGCGGCATGCGTGGCAACGGCAGCAAGGGCGCACGACAGTTTTTCGGTTGGAATTGACAGGTATTATACCATAACTACAAGAAAAATTAAGTTGATAAAGGAGCTTTTGTCCGGGGAATAAATGTGCTAAGGAAGTACCAAGTACTGTAATCATAAAAATATTGTGGAATATCTTCTCCTCTGCCTGTGAGACAATCTATGACACATCCATCTGATACGAATACTAATTGCGGGGAGGCCCAGGCCGCGAACCAGCGAGAGGACGACTTCCTGGCGATGTTGAGCCACGAAATGCGCACGCCCCTCAATGGCATTATGGGCATGTTGCAACTGGCCCTGCATTCCCGCAACAGGGATAGCATTCAGGAATATCTGGCCGTGGCGCTGGAATCGAGCAAGCAGTTGCTTCTTCTGCTGGGCGGTATCAGCGAAATCGTCGGCGGCGGTACGGACTCCCCTCCGGCAAAATTGGAATCCTTCGATCTGGCGGGCACCATTTCCCCGATAGTAGTCTCCTTCACTGCCCGTGCGAGAAGCAGGGGGCTTGAAGTGTTCTGGCGGACAGACCACAGGCTTCCCGAGCGCCTTTGGGGAGATGCCGGGCGCATCCGCCAGATCGTGTCCAATCTTTTGGCAACCGCCATGAAACAGGCGCGGGGGGGAAAAATCGATATGCTCGTGAGCCGTCTGGCCGAGCATGATCCCCTGAAACGTCACGGGTTGTATATTCTCACCAAAGCCAGCGATGCCGAAAGAGCGGACGAGTCTTCCGGGCTTTCCGGGAACTCGGGTTCCGGCGCAAGGCAGGGTGCTGCCAGCATGGGTCTGGAGTTTGCCATCGTCGAACGTCTGGTAAAGATTATGGGCGGTGAGGTGGAGTATTCCTTCTCGCAGGACAGATCCCATGAGGTTCGGGTGCGGCTGCCCCTGCAAACCGGACAGGAACCGGAGCAGGAGGCTCCGGCCGGGGAACTCCGGGAAGAAGCCGTCCCGCAGTCCGGCATCGCCAAGGTTCTCGTCGTGGAAGACGAACCCATCAACTTGAAAACCATGCTTCTTTCGCTTCAGCTTCTCGACTGCAAGGCCATCGGGGCGGACAGCGCCTACAAGGGTCTGGCTCTTCTCAGAAAGGAAAAATTCGATGTTGTGCTTATGGATATCCAGATGCCCGGTCTGGATGGTCTTGAAGCCACGCGCTTAATACGCAGCGACACCTCAGGCGCCGTGGACGCCAATATTCCTATCGTGGCCATCACCGCCCATGCCCTGCAGGGCGACAGGGAACGCATCCTGAAAGCCGGCGTGGATGAATACCTTGCCAAACCTGTCTATCTGGAGCAGTTGCGGAGCGTGCTCACCAAAGTGCTCAAGCGTCCCATGGAACTGAAAAGCAAATAGCCTCGGCTGGGCGCTCGCCGTTTTCAGTTCCTATTTTTTTGGAACGGCTTCACGCCAGCCCTTTCCCGGTACTGGTAATGGAAAAGGCCCCGTGCTTCACGCCGCGCGTGGCGCAGAGCCTGTCTGCCAGAGCATGCACGCGTGGCGGCGCTCCTTTGAGAATCAACACTTCCAGGCAATTGGCGTGATCCAGATGCACATGCAGGGTAGCCACGATAATATCATGGTCATTATGCTGCAACGCTGTCAATTTACGGGCTAAGTCATTGCGATGATGGTCATAGACCAGCGAAAGTGTGCCCGCGCACTCTTCCCCGTCCCGTTCCCAGCTTTCTTCCACAAGCGCCTTGCGGATAAGATCCCGGATGGCCTCCGAACGGTTGCCGTATCCGCGCCGGGCACATGATGCGTCAAAAGGAGCAAGCAGCTCCTCATCCAGCGAAACGCCAAATCTTACTATGTGCCCCATTTTCACACCTTCCTCCGGAGCGTTTTCAAAGTAACATTGCATCTAGAGCAGATTAACTTTAAGACGCTCGCTCCGGCGTTGCCGGCGCAAGTAAATTGCGCCTACGCCTGCGCGGCGGCGAGCCATGCCGAGGCATGGCTCATATAGAGCATTTCAAAGTTACAATGCTCTATCGTGTTACTTCCCAGACCCGCACCGTCACGGGAGCCGGCCAGACGTGGAGCGCGTCCACGGATTGTTCATATACGCAACGCCCTGTCCATTCCCTGGCGTCTAAAGCGCTGCGGAAGGCATCATACACGCTTCGGCAGGGTTCCGCCATCCAGGCGCGGCCGCCCGGCGCAAGGGCGTACTCCATAACATCGAGAAGGGGAGAGGCAAAACGTGCTTCATACATGATGTCCCCTCCCCACAGGTATTGGACGCTCTGAGGGGCGAAGGCGGGTCTGCGCCAGTCCATGACCGTCCAAAGCGGCGAATCGACGGCATTATGCGCGGCGTTTTCGCGCGCGTAGAGCAGGGCTTCCGGTTCGTAATCCATGGCCAGCACGCGCGCCCCCAGCCATTGGGCGAGCAGCGCCGTCAAGCCCAGGCCGCAGCCCATATCGACGCAAATGCGGCCGTGTATGGCCTCTCGCATCCGGAAGAGCCAGGAGCACAGGGCAATGCTGGCGGGCCAGAGTTCCGCCCAGTAGGGAAGTCGTTCGTCTTCGTCCCAGGCGTTTTCGCCCATCTGCGCCCAGAGGGTTTCGAGATCTGCGGGACGCGCCAGCTTCCAGGCGCGTCCGCATACTTCGAGTTCGATGCTTGGCGTGGAAAAGCATTGTGTTGTTCTCAGATGCGGCAACGTGTCCTGATCCTTTGTCATGGCGGGCTGACATGCTATTGCGCTAGGCTATGCTAACAAATAGCCTAGATGCATATACCGAAACTCACGCACTTTCAATTTGAGGTAGTGCCGCAATGTGCCGTGATACCTCGTTGAAATTTCAGATAGTGGGCACGCGCCCTGTGCCCCGGGTCCGCACCGGGCAAGCGCTGCTGTCTTTACTTTCTTTGTCCGTATGGTTTGGCGCACCTTAGGTCAAGGCCGCCTACGGCTGCCGCAAGCCCGTCCGCGTCCTTGCCTGGCGGCGAACCGCGACTTTTCCCGCAAGATAAAGAGACCGTTGCATAAGTAACTATAGCAATGTATTGAAGACACGGGATAAATGTAGAAAAGCTTCTGAGGGAATAGCCAAAATTATTGAATAATTTAACTATATTATGTTTAATATGCAACGGTCTCATCAAGAGGCTTGTCTTCATTTTAAACTCGATTTAATGTACGCGGAAAAATGATGAAGAGGAAATAATCTTATTATTTATCAATAATAGTATTAAATATAAGAGTATTTTTTTTATATCCTTTTTTTTAGAGGGATCGGAGCAGGGCAAGGCGCGTGCATAACCTTCAATCAGCTTGAATGTCTGGGGTGCAGGGCGGCGCAAGGAAGGCGTGAAGACAATGCGGGAAACATGGAAACCTCCGGGAGCCATATGGACGATCAGGGGACGCCAGCGCCATCATTGCCATCGCCAGTGCCGGGAGTGACGGTTTCAAAGTGAAATTGTTCTGGGAAAGGCTGATGCCGGAGTAACGAAACCATGCGAAAAATCGTGGAAGAGGGCAATGCGCCCACGTTCATGGATGTATACCGGCGCATTCAAGTCATGACCAAAACGCGGACGCAGGGCGAGCTGGCGAAAATTTTGGGCATATGCCAGTCCAACGTCGCCGAGGCGAAGCGGAGGGATAGAATTCCTCCCAGCTGGTATATCAAGCTGTTTGAAAAATTCGGTCTCAGCCAGGACTGGCTGCTTACCGGCATCGGCCCCGTAAATGCGCGCACGGGAGCAGGCTATGAGTTGCCCGGAGCCTTCAAGCCGAAGGCGGAACCTGCCCATTCCAGGGAGCCTGTCGCCGCAAGCACGCTTGTCGTTGTCTATTCCATGTCTTGCGTGCCGCTTGAAGCCCAAGGCATTTCGGAACTGGAGCCTGTAGGAAAACTTGCGCTTCCCGCCAGCCTTGCCGGGCCGGGGACGCTCGTTTTGTGGATGCGCGACGACAATATGGCTCCTGTTGTGCAGCGGGGCGCATATTTGGGCGTCAACACGGCGGACGTCCGGCTGTCGTCGGGCGGTATCTTCGTCTTGAAGCACGAGTACGCCGGCATGCTGGTGCGGCGCATTTTTTTGGATTACGGCAGCAATCAGTATCTCTTGCGCTCCGAGGCCGGCGGCCATCCGGAGAGCAGAATGCCGGCCGAAGAATGCACCGGGCGCGTTGTGGGCAGGGTGGTCTGGGTCATCCAGGAATTCTTCTGATACCAGGTTGTCGGCATTGCCCTAAAAAACCAGCCAGGTCAAAATGACAAACGGCGGGATGAGAATCACCCCCGACCAGAGCATGTATCCGAAGAAGCTGGGCATGGGTACGCCCTGCTCCTCGGCGATGGAACGCACCATGAAGTTGGGTGCGTTGCCTATGTAGCTGTTGGCGCCCATGAACACCGAACCCGCGGATATGGCCATCAGCGTTTGAGGCATGGTGTCCATGAGTTGCCGGGCATCCCCGCCTGCGGTATTGAAAAAGACGAGGTAGGTCGGCGCGTTGTCCAAAAAGCTCGACAGACCGCCGGAAAGCCAGAAATACATGCTGTTCACGGGCTGGCCTTCTCTGGAAACCAGATGGATGAGCGGCGCCAGCGCGCCGTCGGTTCCGGCCTTCAGGATGGCGATGGCCGGAATCATGCTGAGGAAGATGCCGAGAAACAGTTTGGCCACTTCCTCTATGGGCGCCCAGGAAAAG
>WRKB01000267.1 GCA_009778295.1 Betaproteobacteria bacterium
ATCGACCGCCGTCAAATTATGTATAACGATTTTGTGCTTGTCGGGCCCCAAAACGATCCGGCCGGCATCAGGGGCAAAAGCGTCGCCGAGGCCTTCAAAACTTTTATGGATAAGAAAATCGTGTTTGTGAGCCGAGGAGATCAGTCCGGCACCCATAAGATGGAGCAGAGTCTGTGGTCTGCCCTGAAGTTGCCCCTGCCTGACAGGGAGAGCTGGTACGTGCAGCTGGGACAGGGTATGATGGCTACCATCAATGCCGCTGCGGAAAAAAACGGCTATACCCTGACAGATCGCGGAACCTGGATCAAGTTTGAAGCCGTACAGAAGGATAAAAACCCTCTGACCATCCTGGTCGAAGGGGATAAGCGCCTGCTCAACCAGTACAGCGTGATGACCGTCAACCCTGCCAAATGTCCCAAGGTCAAGGCCGAACTTGCCAAAAAATTTGAGGACTGGTGGGTATGCCCTTCGACCCAGAACCACATTGCCGGGTTCAAACTTGAAGGCAAGCAGCTCTTCTTTCCGAATGCCGCGCCTCCCTCACGCTGACGCTAGGTTTCGTCGGAGTGGATCTCCGGCATGCGCTGTAAGAGAGACAGGACAGCAATGGATTGGCGGTACCTCAGGTTACTGTCAGACAGAGAAGGCGGGTTTTTTGCGGAAGGGCATTGCAGGAACATGACCGGAGCAAAAAACAAAGCCTGACGAAGTATCACGGCAACCTGAGGCGCTACAATGGATTTCTTCACGGAAGGCTTCAAGCAGGCTTGGGTGCTGCTGACATCGTTCGATCCGGAAACCTTTTCTGCTGTCCTGGCCACGGTGGCATCTACCTGTTACGCCATGAGCGTTTCGCTCCTTATCGGACTGCCGATCGGCTTCGCTTTGGGCTATTACAGGTTTCCCGGCAGGCGCATCCTGCGCATGGCGTCGGATACCCTGCTTGCCTTTCCCACCGTGCTTATCGGCTTGATCGTCTACGGGCTAATCTGCCGTAGAGGAGTGCTGGGCGATTTCGGCCTCCTGTTCACCCTGCCGGGCATGGCCCTCGGGCAGATCATCCTGGCCCTGCCCATCATCATTTCCCTGGTGGCCCAAGCGGTGGAGACGCTGGATGCGCGCTGCCGCCAAACCCTGCTCACTCTTGGAGCGAATACCCGTCAGGTGGCCGTGGCGACGATACAGGAGTTGCGCTTTTCGATCATTACCGTGAGCATTGCCGCGTTCGGGCGTGTGGTGACGGAAGTGGGCATTGCCATGATGCTGGGGGGAAACATCAAATGGGAAACGCGCACCATTACCACGGCCATCGCCCTAGAGACCAACAAGGGCGAATTTGCCCAAGGCATGGCTTTGGGCATTGTGCTGCTGGCCGTGGCGTTTGTATTGAATTTCGCGCTGAGTTTCACGCGACGCAAGGATCGCGCATAGCGGGCCCATGAATACGCTGTACAAAGTAACGAATCTTGTGCGCCGTTACGGGGGGCGCACAGCTCTTCATCTGCCGGAGCTGACGATCGGCAGGGGAGCGGTTGTGGCCTTGACCGGGCCGAACGGTTCGGGCAAGAGTACACTGTTGCGCACTCTGGCCTTTCTGGAGCCGCCCGAGGAAGGGAACGTCGCGTTTTTCGGCACGCCCGGCAAATCACCGCGCCAGGAGGCCAGTCTGCTGTTGCAGGAACCTTACCTGCTCAAGCGCTCTGTCTTTGAGAATGTCGTTTTTGGCCTGCGTGTGCGCGGGCAGAAGAGCAAGCTGGAACACCTCGCCCATGATGCCCTTGCTGAAGTGGATTTTGCGCCGGACGACATGCTGCGGCGCGGATGGTGGGAACTGTCAGGGGGCGAAAAGCAGCGTGTGGCCCTTGCATCACGGCTGATTTTGAAGCCCCTGGCCTTGCTGCTGGATGAACCGACTTCCAATGTGGACGCCAAAAGTACGCTGGCTATCCAGAAAGCGGTGGCAAGAGCTGTTGCTAATGGCAGTACGGTGATTGTGGCCAGTCACGACAGAGCCTGGCTTGAAACATTGGCCGCAAGAGAATTGCGCCTGGAATAAGGCCGTCCCGTGCGGGGCGGCCCCTTTGCGCCATGTAATTCCAATTTTGGAGCAATTTCACTTTGAAATTGCTCCAAATCAAATTGGGACACTCTATTTCACTTCGACCACAGCGCCGGCTTCGGTCAGCTGTTTCCTGGCTTCTTCGGCTTCTTCCTTGGACACGCCTTCCTTGATGGAGGAAGGAGTGGTATCGACTTTGTCCTTGGCTTCCTTGAGCCCCAGGCTGGTCAGAGCGCGCACGACCTTGATGACGCCGATTTTGTTCGCGCCGGTTTCCTTCAGAATGACGTCGAATTCGGTCTTCTCCTCTTCTTCGGCAGCAGGTGCGCCGCCGGCGGCGGGCGCGGCCACCACCATGGCAGCGGCCGGGGCAGCGGCGGAAACGCCAAACTTTTCTTCGAGTTCTTTGATGAATTCGGACAGTTCCAGTACGGTCATGTTGGAGATAAACTCAACAACCTGTTCTTTGGTCACAGACATGTTCGTGCTCCTTGCAGGACAATCTTTGGTTCATGTTGACGGGGGCGGCTTTTGGGGGCGCGATGCGCCTGGCTCAGGCGGCTTTCTTTTCCTCAAGCGCCTTGAGCGCATTGAGCAAACCACGCGGCACATTGGCCAAAAGCGAGACAAATCCGGTGGGAACGGCGTTCATCGTGCCAAGCAGGCGAGCAAGCAGCACGTCGCGGCTGGGCAGTCTGGCCAGATCCTCCACCTGGGCGGCGGAAAGAACCTTGCCTTGCAGACTGCCGTGTCGGACAGCGAAAATCTTGCTGGTCCTGGCAAATTCGCTAAGCGCCTTGGCCATCGGAACCGGGTCGCCAAAACCCAGAGCAATCGCGCAGTTCTCCTTGAACTTGTCTTTGATGGAATCGTGCGCGCTATCGGTGAAAGCAATCCGCGCCAGGGTATTTTTAACGACAAGATAGCCGCCGCCGACTTCACGCAGCTTGACCCTGAGACGCGTCAGCTCTTCCACCGACATACCCTTGAAGTCTGTGACCACCGCAATCGAAGCGGAGATGGCCTGTGCCTTGATCTCCTCGATCAGAACGGCTTTTTCGGACCTGTTCACGTGATTCTCCTCACGTTTCGGGTTGTCAGGCGGAAATGCCGAGCCAAAGATTGTGTCTGGGCAGGAACAATTAAGGCCTGCTCGGCCTCCTGCCGTCTTCGACTCGAATTCCTCTTTTCCTCTGCCAGGAGGGTTACCCCTCATAATTCCATTTCACATCAACACGGCGTCCTGCAATGTCGATGTGCCGGCTGCGGCGAGAGCTTCCGCCCTGCCCCTCAAAATGCTTCGCATTTCGGCGCGGCATCCGAAGCCGCGCATTCCAGTCCTCAATCCAAACTGAAAAAACGTTACATTGAGAATTGGAATACTGTTCTGAAAGCTCAGGCTTCCAGGAACTTCTTTATATCGCCGGTATCAATTTTGAAGCCCGGCCCCATGGTGGTGGAAACCGCCATGGCCTTCATATACGCGCCCTTGGCCGCAGTGGGCTTCAGGCGGTTGACGGCGTCGAGCAAGGCCTTCAGGTTGCCGAGGATCTTCTCGGAACCGAAGGATACTTTACCGAGCGGCGCATGCAGCACTCCGGCCTTGTCAACTCTGAAGTCCACCCGGCCTGCCTTGAGCTCTTTCACGGCGCCAGCCACGTCGAACGTTACGGTGCCGGTCTTGGCATTGGGCATCAGGCCGCGCGGGCCGAGCACCCGACCAATCTGGCCGACCAGGGCCATGACGTCCGGGGTAGCCACGGCGGCGTCAAACTCCATCCAGCCTTCTTTGATTTTGGCGACTAAATCTTCAGCTCCGGCGATATCGGCGCCGGCTTCGGCAGCCTCGCCCTGTTTCTCGCCCTTGCAGAATACAGCCACCCGAACAGTCTTGCCGAGGCCGTGGGGCAGGCTGACGGCGCCGCGCACCATCTGATCGGAATATTTCGGGTCAACGCCAAGGCAAATGGCGACATCCACCGTCTCATCGAATTTGGCATAGGAAGCAGACAAGGATTTTGCGACAGCATCCTCAATCGTGAAACGCTGCTGCAAATCCGTTCCTTCCAGTGCCTTGCGAAATTTTTTCCCATGCTTGGGCATTGGACGATCCTTTTCGTTCTGTATCTCCTGCCGGGGTGCGCATGTGCCATGCACACGGCAGTACGGTTGATTTGAGCGAACTATGTAACTTCAATCCCCATGCTGCGCGCCGTGCCCATAATGGATTTAACGGCAGCATCAAGGTTTGCGGCATTCAAGTCGGGCATCTTCAGTTTAGCGATCTCTTCCACTTGATTCTTCGTCACGCTGCCGACCTTGTTGCGGTTCGGTTCGCCGGAGCCTTTCTCGAGTTTGGCGGCTTTCAGCAACAGCACCGGAGCGGGAGGCGTCTTGGTGATGAAGGTAAAAGAACGATCCGCATATACGGTGATGATCACCGGAATGATCATGCCTTTTTGATCCTGCGTGCGGGCGTTGAATTCCTTGCAAAAACCCATAATATTCAGGCCGTGCTGTCCCAAGGCCGGCCCGACGGGGGGCGAAGGATTTGCGGCGCCGGCCGGAATTTGCAATTTGACTTTGGCGACTTCTTTTTTGGCCATCTCACTCTATCCTTAATATTATTTGTATACCTGCGGCACGTTCCTTTGAGATGCGCCGCTCGGCTCTGAAACGAAAACGCATTCTCCCTGCGCCCATGGGGCGGCAACACTTCTCGCTTGCGCCGCCAAAGCAATTTCAGCGTAAAACTGCTCTCGGCGCATCAGCCCTTGGAAACCTGGACAAAGTCCAGTTCCACCGGAGTCTGTCGCCCGAAAATGGACACCGAAACCCGCAGTTTGCCTTTATCGTAATTTACGTCTTCTACTATGCCGTTAAAGCCGCCAAAGGGACCATCCACCACACGGACTTCATCCCCGCGCTCAAAGTTGAACTTGGGACGAGGCTGCTCCTGGCGGGTTTCCATGAGCGTGAGGATGTGCTGCGCTTCGGAATCGCGCATGGGCGCGGGACGGTTTTTGCCGCCTACAAAGCCCGTCACCTTGGGGATAGACTGCACAAGGTGCCAGGAATAATCCGTCATCACCATACGCAGCATCACGTACCCAGGGTAGAATTTGCGCGTCGTGGTGCGCTTTTCCCCTCCCTTGGCAAGTTCAATGACCTTTTCCGTGGGCACAACCACTTCTTCAATAAGGCCCTGATCCTGTCCCATGCGCATCATTTCGCGGAGGGTCTGCTCCACGCGCTGTTCGAAGCCTGAATAGGTATGCACAATATACCAGCGCGCCTTGGGGGCGCTGTCTACAGAAAGGTCTTGCAGTGTCTCGTTCATAACTACCATCAAGAAAGGATAAACTGCACCAGCTTGGAAAGGCCAAGATCCACAATACCGAGCAAAAGAGCCGTTACCGCCACAAAGCCGAGTACCACCAAGGTAGCGGAGCGGGTCTCCTTGAGCGTGGGCCAGCTTACCTTACGCAGTTCGTTGCGGGAATCTTCAACATAGGCAACAAAACGGGCGATCTGGCTGCCAATCCCGTCTTTTTTCTCATCAGACGCCACGGTTACTTTCTTTGTCATAACACATCATTACCTTAAAACATAAGGAACACTGGCAGGGCAGGAGGGATTCGAACCCCCAACTTGCGGTTTTGGAGACCGCCGCTCTAACCGTTGGAGCTACTGCCCTGCATCCACTCTCGCCGCCATCGTTCCTTCCCGGCGGATACGCCAGTCCGGGGAAGCCGTTCCACCCCAAAAGCAGGGGGAGCAGCATGTTACTTTGAGACGCTCCGCCCCCTGAGGCGAAGCACATCTTGCCTGTGACCTGTGCAGGCGGACGCGGCGCTTTGCGCTTGCGCCGCCGGAACAAGTTCACTGTGGCGCTGCTCTAACGCGTTTCGCGGTGTACCGTATGTTTCCTGTCCCAAGGACAGTACTTCTTTATCTCAAGACGGCCGGTCGTATTTTTCTTGTTCTTCACGGTAGCGTAGTTCCGGCGCTTGCACTCGGTGCAGGCAAGCAAGATGTTCACGCGCATGGGCTTACTCCATAATTTCGCTCACCACGCCGGAGCCGACGGTACGGCCGCCTTCGCGGATAGCGAAGCGCAGGCCCTGTTCCATGGCGATGGGTGCGATGAGTTCAACGATAAATTGCGAATTGTCGCCGGGCATGACCATTTCCACGCCTTCAGGCAGGGCGATGACGCCGGTAACGTCCGTGGTGCGGAAATAGAACTGTGGACGGTAGCCGCTAAAGAACGGAGTGTGGCGGCCTCCTTCTTCCTTGGAGAGGACATACACTTCGGACTTGAACTTCTTGTGGGGGGTGATGGACTTGGGCGCCGCAAGCACTTGGCCGCGTTCCACTTCGTCACGCTTCACACCGCGCAGTAGAGCACCGATATTGTCGCCGGCCTGGCCCTGATCAAGCAGTTTACGGAACATTTCCACGCCGGTGCATGTAGTCTTGGTGGTGGGCTTGATACCCACTATTTCCACTTCATCGCCCACTTTGAGTACGCCGCGTTCACAACGGCCGGTAACAACAGTGCCACGGCCAGAGATGGAAAACACGTCTTCGATCGGCATCAGGAAGGGCTTTTCAATGTCGCGCTTCGGCTCAGGGATGAAGTTATCGCATGCGTCGAGCAGATCAAGGATGCATTTCGCTTCGGGAGCGTCGGGGCTTTCGCATTCCAGCGCCTTCAAGGCGGAACCACGGATAACGGGCACATCGTCGCCAGGGAAGTCATAGGAGGAAAGCAGTTCGCGTACTTCCATTTCTACAAGTTCGAGCAGCTCTTCATCATCCACCTGATCGCACTTGTTCAGAAACACCACCAGATAAGGCACACCAACCTGACGGGCGAGCAGAATATGCTCACGAGTCTGCGGCATGGGGCCGTCGGTGGCGGCCACCACGATGACCGCGCCGTCCATCTGGGCCGCGCCGGTGATCATGTTCTTGATGTAGTCGGCGTGACCGGGGCAGTCCACGTGCGCGTAGTGGCGTTTTGCGGTTTCGTACTCCACATGCGCAGTGGCAATGGTGATGCCGCGTTCTTTCTCTTCAGGGGCCTTGTCGATATCATCATACGCAACATACTTGGCCTGCCCCTTCATGCCCGCAATTTTGGTGATGGCAGCGGTGAGGGTCGTCTTGCCGTGGTCGATGTGGCCGATGGTGCCGACGTTCACATGCGGTTTCGTGCGCTGGAATTTTTCCTTGCCCATGATTGCTCTCTCCCTGGGGATATTGTTGTTTGTATACTCGAGGTCAGCTTACCTGACATGCCTGTTCATGCGCCCAAATGCGCGGACTGGAAGACTGCATGTGGGGGGCAATGGGGCAGGAGGTGGAGCGGGAAACGAGACTCGAACTCGCAACCCTCAGCTTGGAAGGCTGATGCTCTAGCCATTGAGCTATTCCCGCATAACGCCGTAGTACCCCGACAGGCAGCCTGTCTCCTACAGCCAAGGCATTCGCCTTGCTGCGCGTCTTCTGTAGAAGGCGCGCAAAAACTGGTGGTGGGGGGTGGATTTGAACCACCGAAGTCGTACGACGACAGATTTACAGTCTGTTCCCTTTGGCCCCTCGGGAACCCCACCCAAAACGGCACGCCGCATATTCCCAGGACAAAGACCAACGCGCCTTTATCCTTGCGTGCTGGAGCTGGCGATGGGACTCGAACCCGCAACCTGCTGATTACAAATCAGCTGCTCTGCCAGTTGAGCTACGCCAGCGTA
>WRKB01000268.1 GCA_009778295.1 Betaproteobacteria bacterium
CGAGGCAGCGCATGAGCCAACGGTCCGTCTCCCAAAAATCCCAGATTGTCCATGATCGTATCAAGGGCGTTTTTTCCACACAGGATATCCGTAAGGTGGGCACAGGCACCACGCAGCGCAAAACGGTTTACAAGGGCTTTTATTTTATTGAACAGAATGAAGACGGCACCATCGAATGTCAACCGCTGAACGCCAATTACGTGCCCTCCGGACAAAAGCGCAGCATCTCCTTGGAAGAGATCATGGAAAAGTTCGCTCCAGAACCCGAGTTCTATCTCAATTCCGTGTATCCCAAGATGCAGGAGTTGCAGCGGACAATTGACAGTGCCGATGCACACAGAACAAGGGGCGAGACCTTTGCCGCCGAGTACGAATACGCTACCGCATTGAAGGTAGATGAAGAAAACGTGCGCGCGAATTTCGGTATCGGCCTTACCTATCTGCAGCGCGGTGAAAGCGACAAAGCTGATGACATTTTCGAGCGTCTCGTCAAACTTGATGCCGCTTTCGAGCCCGAACACAAGAATATGTTTAATGATTTCGGGATCAATCTGCGCAAGGCAAAAATGTACCGGCAGGCTGTCACCTATTATAGCCGGGCTTTGGAGTTGTCCACGGACGATGAGAACCTGCATATCAACGTCGCTCGTGCGTTGTTCGAAATCAAGGATACCGACGGTTGTGTGGAGCACCTCCTGACAGCACTGGCCATCGCCCCCAAGCAGGAACAGGCGATGAAATTTCTCCTTTGGCTTGTTGAGAAAAAACTTGTTGCAGCGCCCGTAGCAGAACGGATACATCAGGCGCTTGCACAAGGCGCAGCTCCGATACTTCAGATGCCGGAAAAACAGACGCCAAGTCCATCGGAAGGCGAGGCTCCCACGGGCGCATTATGAGCCAAAATCCACAGTACCGCCGGCAATATTTCACTGTATCCGGGGATTGTCGATGAAAAACTGGCTTCCCCGCCCTTTGCCCGCAAGTTCGCTCCCCCCGGCAAGCTGGGCTGAACGCCTCAATATTTCTCCTTTTTTACTGGATATTCTCTGGCGGCGTGGGCTTGGCAGCCCGGAAGAGATAGATGCCTTTCTCTCGCCTGGCCTGCGTCACCTTGCCCCGCCGGAAGACTGGCCGGGTATGGGGCACAGTGCTCAAGTGCTTGCTGAAGGACTTCTCGCGGGCAAAACATTTGCGGTCTGGGGTGATTATGATGTGGATGGCGTCAGCTCTGCTGCGCTGGTACGGGATGTACTGGCCACACACAGCATCACGGCCATAGCGTATTTACCGGACAGACGCGAAGGCTATGGGCTTAACGATGCTTCGCTTGAACAGCTTGCGGCACAGGGGGTACAATTATTATTGACCGTGGATTGCGGCATTTCCGATGTGCAGGCTGTGAACAGGGCGCGCGAATTGGGCATATGCGTGGTCATTTCCGATCACCATCTTCCTCCGCCGGAACTTCCCAAAGCGCATGCCATCTGCAATCCCCGCCTTGCAGATTGTCCCTGTCCGCAATTGGCCGGAGTTGGAGTGGCATTTTTCCTCATGAGTGCGCTCAATTCACTGTTGGCACCGCATACCGGAGCGCGCCACGACATGCGCGAGACGCTTGATCTTGTCGCCCTTGGCACTCTGGCGGATGTAGCGCGCTTGAGTGGGCAAAACCGTATCCTTGTCAAGAATGGCCTGTTAAAAATCGCTCAGGCCTCGCGTCCTGGCATGGCGGCGCTTAAGGAAATCTGCGGCTTTCATCCCGCCGCCGCGCTTTCGGGCAGCCAAGTCGTCTTCAGCCTGGCCCCGCGCCTCAACGCAGCGGGCCGCTTGGGCCAAGCCCGCTTGGCCTTTGAATTGCTTTGCTCAACGGACTGCGACAGGGCACTTAACTTGGCGCGTATCTTGGACGATATGAACACACAACGCCGCGCTGAAGAAGAGCGCATGTACCTGGAAGCGAGCGCACAGGCCCGGGAGTACAGTTCCGCGATGGGCCTTGTGCTGTATAATCCCGACTGGCATCCTGGCATCATCGGTATTGTGGCCTCGCGGATCGTGGAGGATATGTACCGTCCTACGCTGATTCTTTGCGACGACCGGGGCGGACTGAAAGGTTCGGGGCGTTCCATCCGCGAGTTCGATCTTTATGAATCCTTGACCGGTCTTGCGGGCCTTTTTTTGACCTTTGGCGGGCATAAACTAGCCGCCGGAGTGCGTTTGGAATACGGCAGACTGGAGGAGTTGCGGACGCGTTTTGACACGGCGGCGCGCAAAAACCTGGGTGACGTGCCGCTGACCCCCAGCCTGGTTCTGGATGGGGAACTCAGCTTTGACAAAGCCGCAGACTTTACCTTGCTCAAGGAATTGGAATTGCTTCAACCTTTCGGCAGTGGTAACGCCGAACCGGTCTTTTCTTCTCCACTGCTCATGGTACGCAGACGGCGCACCTTTGGTTCGGAGAAAAATCACGTCGTACTTGAGGTGGAAGATACAAGCTGCGGCATCACGCTACATGCCAAAGCCTGGCGGCAGGCTGAGGCCCTGCCGGACAGCATGTGCGGCCGCCATATCCGCCTTGCATACACTCCGCGCATGGACACCTGGAACGGCGCGCCGTCCGTGGATGTGCGCATCAAGGACTGGAAATTCGAATAATGTTGCTTTGTAACATTACGCCGATGTGTTTTTGCGGGGAAGAATTTTGTTTATTTCCCCGAATTGTTCCCGCATTGCGAAGATAGTTCCGTGATTTTTGGATCAAAGCTGTTACCTGCTACAGCCATGAAGATATCCACTGCGTCTGCCGCCGCGAAGGTCTTTTTGTATGGGCGCTTGGAAACAAGCGTTTCATACGCGTCGACAATCGACATGATACTCCCTTGCAAGTGTGAACCTATTCGCGGCGGATGAAAGCGTCATCCTGCGATATTGTTCTTCCAGCGCGTCTTCCGCGATCGTCAGGTTCGCATCGTTGTCATCCATCACCAGAGTCTTTTTGGCATATCGCCACTCCGCCATGCCGGGTTATATTCAATCGGGATTGAATACAGCTCTGCCTCCATTGAAAATATGGAGTACACAGAGTCGAGTAGCTTTAATGTAAAGAAGTTAAAGAAAGAGTATCCAATCCGGTCTTGGAGCAAGGATAAAACGGCAGCAGGCATATCAATCTGTCCGGAATCCGACGTGATATTGCGTCACGCAATATCGTCTGCGACTCGGTATGCGTTGGAATTGGGAATATAACGGACGTAGAAAAACAAGGGTAATAAGGCATTTTACCTTATATAGGAAGCTTTTTCGGGTGTCTGCTCATACATTGAATCTACTTGAAAGTTTATACAATTTTGCTAGAAGTCATTCCATATTTGCTATGGAATGACTTCTGACCCCGCCC
Source organism: Betaproteobacteria bacterium (assembly GCA_009778295.1). Taxonomy (GTDB): domain Bacteria; phylum Desulfobacterota; class Desulfovibrionia; order Desulfovibrionales; family Desulfovibrionaceae; genus WRKB01. The sequence continues at coordinate 3,398 of WRKB01000268.1, forward strand.
GCGAGGGTGGAGTGGCGGCGTATGCCGCTGGAGCAGGCCGAAAACCGCGTTTTTCGGTGATGCGATGCCCATAATCAGCCTCAGGCTGATTATGATAATGAGATATAATAGAAGACCCGTTGCCGCATACGGCAAAAGAGGAGGCCCTATGGAAGTTTCAGGCATGCTTCCGATTAAAGAATTTTCGGAGTTCACGGGATTGAATGAATCCACCCTCAGGTACTACGATAAAATCGGCCTCCTTGTTCCGGCGCTTCGTGGAGAAAACCGCTATCGATACTACTCGCCGCTGCAGGCCATTACGGTCAATTTTATTAAAGTGCTTACCAAGCTGGGTGTCCCCCTCTCAACAATTAAAGATATGAGTAACGACAGGACGCCGCGCGGCGTGCTCACCTTGCTTGCTCAACAGGAAAACAAATTGAATAGGCGGCTGGTTGATCTGCAAACGACCTATTCGATAATCCACACCTTTCGCAACAACATAGAAGCCGGTATTTTCGCACATGAACGCGATATGTCAGTGCAAGAGCTGGACGAGGAACATCTCACTTTGGGCCCGGCAACCGACTTTAGCGATGTTGCGACCTTCTACAAGCCATTTATGGAATTTTGCAATACGGCCCACGAAAACAACATCAATTTGTATTATCCCATAGGCGGGTACTACGAGAACGTAGATATTTTTGTGAACGCGCCTTCTCAACCTACCAGATTCTTTTCCCAGGACCCCAGTGGAAACAATAAGCGAAGGGCGGGGCAATACCTTGTCGCGTATAACAGAGGCTATTATGGTGAATTTGGAGATTTTCCCCAAAGGTTGCTTTCCTACGCACGAACGAATAATCTTATTTTTAGCGGGCCGTTATTTGTTAGCTATCTGTTGGACGAACTCAGCACGGTAGAATACACGCAATATCTGTCACAGGTCGTGGTTGGCGTGTCAAAAAAATAAGGCACGAGGGCAAAACATGTTCCTGCGTACTTTGGAATTTTTTGGCAACATCTTCGACAGCATGCACCAAGTTGTGGAGCATCCCGCAATGCAGCGCCGCCTGTCTACCGGGATCTTCTGGATCTTCGTTGCGTCGCTTGCGGGCGTAGGGGCAAAACGTCTGGAGCTTTTGCCGCCCGGGATCGCCGGGCATACGCCCAACAGCCCTCTGGAAGCCATTAACCTGGCCTTCACGTTTGTTCTCGTCCTTGAGCTGCTCAGCCTCGTCTTCGCCATTTCCTGTTCGCTTTCCCGTGCGCTGGCGAAACAGTTCCAGATTCTGGGACTCATTCTATTGCGTAACGCCTTCAAAGAGTTGACACATCTGCATGAATCCACCAGCGCTACCTTGGACTGGCAGCCCGTGCTCCATATTGGTATTTTCGGCGCGGCTGCCTTGGTCGTTTTCATCTGCCTCGGGTTGTATTATCGTCTTCCACAGGCAGTCATCCATCTGGAAAGTGACATGCGCATGCGGTATGTGCTTTCCAAAAAAATGCTCGGGCTCGTCCTGCTGGCTATTTTTACCTGTACGGGGATTGAAGATTTTTGGCTTTTTCTCAGCACGGGCGCGAGTACAAGTTTCTTTGAAACCATCTACACCGTACTCATCTTTGCGGACGTGGCCCTGGTGCTTATCGCCCAACGCTACATGCACAACTTCCATGCTACATTCCGCAATGTGAGTTTTGTCCTTGCGACCCTGCTCATACGTATCGCTCTCGGCACTCCGGCACCGTGGGATGCCCTCATCGGCGTTTGCGCGGTTCTCTATGCCCTGGCCCTGACGTGGGCCATCACCCGTTTTGATCCGCGTACCATACCGTTGCGGCCCCAAAAGCCGGGAAGTCCTTCATGACACGTGAGCATGTTGCGTCAATTTCAAGCGCATATGCTCTCAAGCGACCTTGACCCAAGGTCTGTTAAGAGCCTCACGGTTTGGGGGACGGCAGCGCATACATAAGCGTATGTCCGTTCCGGGCCAGAATCAGCTGTCTGCCGTCCAGATTTACCTGCGCCCCGTTTTGTAACATGTCGGAAAGTTGCTGCTCCAGTGCGTTTAAAAAGGGCTGGGCGCAGCTCATGCGGGTTGACGCCGCATGCTTCGCCGTCAGTATGCCGTTCACAATTTTCGCCGTCCCGCTGAAGCGGTTACATGCACGACCAGCTACGCGTCCTTCCTCGACAAAGCTGAGTTCCGGCGCGCTGTCTCCTGCAAAGTTTTTTCCATCCATGCTGACAAGATAGTAGGTGCGACCAGCCAGATCTTCCAGGTTCAATCCCCCGACGCCTCCATCCGCACTCTGTCGGCTGGCGGCACAGGCGGAAAGCGCCGCAAGAAGCAGACAATTTGCGGCAATACGTGCGAAAAGCATAAAAAACCTCCACTGTGTCAATCGCGATGAACATCGTCCCGATCAGGAATACGCCCTACCCCATTCTTTTCACTTTGTATACGCGCAGAAATATGCTACGCAATAGTCCGTCCGGCAGGTTTACACGGGGTAACTTTCTGCTGTACAAGGCATTTCACAAAAACTGCTTGCAAGGAGCATGGCATGATCCGGCACAAGGCGCAAATTCCTCCTGTCATACGAGAACAGTTTTGGGGCGGCGAAGGCAGCATGGCTTCCGTCCCCCTGTTGGCGGACGACGAGTTCCACGGCAAAGGCCGCGTATTTGCCGTCAATTCTCTCAAACCCGGCCACAGCATAGGCGTGCATACCCACAAAGGCGACTTTGAAGTGTATTACATCCTGAAGGGCGAAGGACTCTATCACGACAACGGCGTTGACGTGCGGGTCAAAGCCGGAGACGTCACCTATACCTGGGATGGTCAATGCCACGGTATGATCAATGTCGGTGCTGAAGATTTGGAAATGATCGCCTTGGTGCTGTTTACCAATGCATAACCGCTCCGGGCGGGCCGGATGTCCCGCGCATCCCTGCGTCTGAGGGCATAAGGACGAGTTCGCATGCGGACCCCTTCTGTCGGTATTACCCCCGAAGGCTGGCCTTCGATCGGCCTGTGCGCTTTCTCTTCCTGCATTTTTGCGCTGCTCGGCTGCTGGCCTGCGGCCTGCATATTTCTCGTCCTCACTTGGTTTTGCGCACATTTTTTCCGCGATCCGGAACGGGTGACGCCCAGCGCGCCAGATCTGGCCGTCAGTCCGGCGGATGGCAAGGTCATCGCTATTAGGCCGCGTATCGATCCTTTTACCGGCGAGGAGCGCATCTGTATCTCCATCTTCATGAACGTGTTCAGCGTGCATGTAAACCGTTCGCCGGTGAAGGCCGAGGTCGTGGCCATACAGTACTATCCCGGCAAGTTTTTCAACGCCTCCTTTGACAAGGCGTCAGCAGACAATGAACGTTGCGCCTATTTACTGCGGGATGCGGACGGCGAAACCTGGGCCATGGTTCAGATAGCCGGGCTTATCGCGCGCCGTATTGTATGCCGCACGGACGAAGGCGACCGGCTGGCGCGTGGACAGCGCTACGGTTTGATCCGCTTTGGTTCGCGGGTTGACCTTTTCATTCCCGCTGGGTATACTCCAGCCTGTGCGGTGGGGGATCAGATATTGGCGGCCCAGAGCATAGTTGCCGCAAGACAGCCTGAAACGTCCCGCTAGAGCATTTTCACGTTGATATTGTCGCTAACGGCGAAGTACATTTGCCTTGTGACAAACTTGTGGCAAGGAGTTACGAGCAAATCCTTGCAGAGCAGATACACATTTTTTATGGTAGTCTGCGCTTTATGGACCTGATGACAAGGTTCGCTCAACATTCTTGACGCAGCCGATAACACGCGGATACTGCATGCCTGAAGAAAGTGCCTCCCACGCCGATGCACCGAAGCGTACCCCCAAGGGGGTGTACATTCTCCCTAATCTTCTGACCACCGCGAGCCTTTTTTCCGGCTTTCTCGGAATGGTATGGGCACTGGAAGGCAACTTTGACGGTGCGGCCATGTGCATTCTTTTTGCTGCGCTTATGGATGGTTTAGACGGTAAGGTGGCGCGTCTGACCAATACGGCCAGCGAGTTTGGTGTGCAATACGACAGTCTGGCCGATCTGGCGGCTTTTGGCGTTGCTCCGGCTATTATCCTTTGGCAGTGTCATCTGCATCTCTTTGGTCGGCTGGGCCTTGCTGCGGCCTTTGTGTTTGCCGCCTGCGGCGCCTTGCGCCTCGCGCGCTTCAATGTCACGGCCAATCTGGCGACCTCCAGCAAAAAATTTTTTACCGGTCTGCCTATTCCGGCTGCCGGCTGTACGGTCGCAACCTTCATACTTTTTCAGGAATGCATTCCCAGGTTGATGTGGGATCTGTTGCCGTCTTTTGCGCTTTTGCTGGCACTGGTATTGGGCATGCTCATGGTCAGCAGGATACGCTATGCCTCCTTCAAGGAATACGGCTTTGTACGCGCCCATCCCTTTAGTTCCTTTGTCACTGTCGTCCTGCTTTTCAGCTTGGTTGTCTCTCAGCCGCGTCTGCTGGGCTTTTTGATT
>WRKB01000269.1 GCA_009778295.1 Betaproteobacteria bacterium
CGCACGAAAAGACAAGCTGCAAGCTTTTCCCGCAGGAGGCCGTCCGGAGGATACATATCTCCGGCCCGCCCGGTAAAGGCGAAGGGAATGCCCGTCAGTTGGGACGCCACCCAGACCGCCGTGCATGGGCCGTTTGCCCAAGGAGAGTGCAGGAGCTCAATGCCGTCGTGCCTTGCCAACTCAGCCAGAGCAAAACCTGCAAAAAAGCACCAGCTGTTTTCTCCAACGGTTTCCCAGTCACGCATTCGCTGCAGCAGACAACGGCGCATCAGAGCGAACGTGTGTGCCGGCCTGCGGAATAATTCTTTCAAGAAGGCCTGCATGACCCGTCCCAGAGCGCGGATCCCGAAACGCGTCAAAGGACCATCGTAGGTACGCATGCCTTCAGTACAGCCCCGCATCCCCGGACCGTACATACTATAAATGTGGATAGACAGACCCAGCTCCCGGAGCGCGCATACTTCGCGGAACACAAAAGTTTCGGAGGCACGTGGGAACCAGAGCAGCACATAGGCCATGTGTGGAATAACACGCGGTTCCGTGCTCATCACTTGCCGCACACCTGCCTTCCGCATCCCTCTTCCGGCGGCACAGGGTATTCACCCGTCAGGCAAGCCCGACAATAGTAATCCGAGTGGGCCACAGATCGCGCCAACCCTTCGAGAGAAAGATAGTTCAGACTGTCGACGCCAAGAATACACTTGATTTCTTCCACAGACTTACTGGCGGCAATGAGTTCCCCCCGCGAGGCGAAGTCAATCCCGTAACAACAGGGGAAACGCACCGGCGGACAGGAAATCCGGATATGCACTTCTTTCGCGCCAAGTTCACGCAACTTTTTTACACGTGTCAGCATGGTTGTGCCGCGCACGATACTGTCATCGACAATACAGATGCGTTTGCCTTCAATCATCGCCCGAACCGGATTTATTTTCACACGCACGCTGAAATTGCGCATGCCCTGCGTGGGCTGGATGAAGGTTCTGCCCACGTAATGGTTGCGGATCATCGCGTGTTCATAGGGCAATTCCGCGCACTGTGCAAAGCCGATGGCGGCATACACCCCCGAATCCGGAAACGGCATGACAAAATCGACATCAGGCGTAGATTCAAAGGCCAACTGCCAGCCCATACGCTTACGGCACAGATACACCTGTTCGTCGAAAATAAGGGAATCAGGCCGCCCAAAGTACACCAATTCAAAAATGCATTGCTTGGGCGTCTGCGTTGGCGCCAAGCGAATGCTATGCACGCGGCCGTTCTGGATAACCACCATTTCACCCGGCTCCACAAGCCGCAGATACTCCGCCTCCAGAAGATCCAATGCACAGGTCTCCGACACGAGCACATGGCAATCTTCCAACTGACCAAGCACCAAAGGATGAATGCCGAGAGGATCGCGCAGGCCGATCAACTTATTGCCAATCAGCAGAAGCAGACAGTATGAACCACGCACACGAGAACAGGCGTCGACAACGGCGCTTTCGAGGTCTTTGCGGCGCATAGCGCGTACGATAAGGTGTACAAATATTTCACAGTCACTGGCAGTCCGAAAGATCGCGCCATCTTCTTCAAGCTCACGGCGCAATTCTTCGGCGTTCACCAGCTTGCCGTTATGGGCAAGTGCGATATCCATGCCTTGGTGGTGCACGATAAAAGGCTGGGCATTGCGAAGTGACGAGGTGGAACTTGTTCCGTAGCGCACATGCCCTATGGCATAATCGCCGGGCAGTTGTTGCAGGACAACCTCGTTGAATACATCGGGCACGAGTCCCATCCCCCGATGCTCATGCAATGTGGTTCCATCCCATGTGGCAATACCAGCACTTTCCTGTCCCCTGTGCTGCTGTGCGTAAAGACCGAAATAGGCGTGACGTGCGGCTTCCTGACGACTGTTGATGCCAAAGAGACCACAGTAATGACGAATCATGGCTTGCTGCCCCCCGAGCTTGATTTTACCTTCTTTTTCAAATACGCGATGCGATTGTCAACCACCAACTCATTGGGATAGAGGCCCCGTACAGATTCGAAACGATCCAGAGCCTCGGCGCGCAGTCCCTGTTGCTCAAGCACGTCAGCCAGTAAAAAACCTGCCAGCCCCCGGAGCTGATCATCCACCTTCATGCTGAGGACCTGAATCGCCTGATCGCGCGCATCATCCAATTCATCGCGCGCCATGTTCGCCAAAGCCAAATCGTACAGGCACCAGGCCCTGAAAAATTCTTCTACAGGAAGCGCCTGGCAGGTCTGCAATGCTTCTTCCGCCAGATCGAAACGACGCTGCCGGAAATGCAGGTTGCCGAGCATACGCTGCGCGTTCGCCGCTTCCTGGTCTGTCAGGTTGCCGAGTTCCGCATACCTCTCCCACACGGCGACAGCCTGGCTGATATGGCCAAGGTTTTCGTGCAATTCGCCCAAACGGGCCAGAATCGACTTCTTTTTTGCCTCGTCTTGGCCGAATTCCTGGAGCATAGCTTCCAATTGTCCCAACGCGCTGTTTTGATCCAGATTGATGCGGCTATAAATGTCCACGAGACGTGTCCAGGCTTCCCAACGCTGTTGCGGATTTTCCTCAGTTTGAAGACAGCGTTCCAACAAACGCTCCGCCCGGGGCCAGTCGCGTTGACTTATGGCCGACTTTGCTGCGTCGAGGTCATTACTGTCCAGCGGCACGCGCTCACAGGCAACGCCAAACGCGAACACGAGCAACGCACAAGCGATACGCGCACAATTGATATTCATAACAATCTATACATATTAGGTATTTTCGCGGGGTACATCTTCTGCTAAACGCGAGGGTTCGTCAAGCTCCAGACGATCAAAACCCACCACGCACGCACCTTCGTCCAGGCGCACAAGCAGTACGCCGGAGGTTACCCGACCTATGCTGCGCACCTGCTCAAGTCCCATACGGATGATTTTGTTCGTGGAGGTGAGCAGGATAAGCGTGTCATCCTCACGTACGGGCATACCGCCCACTACGCGACCGGTCTTGGGCGTGACCCGAAAATTTATGATGCCCTTGCCGCCCCGGCTTTGCAGGCGATACAGATCAACCTGGGTCCGCTTGCCGTAGCCCAGAGCAGAAATAGACATTATTTCCGTACTCTGGTCGTCAGGCCGCAGAATGATCCCGGCCACGACGCTATCGCCCCGGCGCAAGGCAATACCCTTGACCCCAGCCGCTCCACGCCCCATAGGCCGCACGTCGCCGCAGGCAAAACGTATGGCGTAGCCACCGGAGGTAGTAAGCGCCACATGGGAATCCTCCTCAATGGGGCGCACCATGATCAATTCATCGTCTTCCTTCAGACTAACAGCGATCAGGCCGCTTTTACGCGCCTTGGCATACAACGAAGCGGAAGACCGCTTGACCATGCCCCGCTTGGTAATAAACAGGAAATACTTGTCTTCCTCAAAATCCCGTACCGCAAGCGCGGTGGAAACATATTCCTCGCTCTCCAGCGGCAACAAGTTGGCGATATGCGTGCCTTTGGCCGTGCGGCTGCCTTCCGGCGCCTGATGCACCTTGAGATGATGCATACGTCCCTTGTTGGTAAACAGCAGCAGATGTTGGTGGTTGGTAGTGCTGAGAAAATCCTGCACAAAATCTCCGTCGCTCGTCTGTACGCCGGCAATGCCTTTGCCGCCTCGTCGCTGCTGCTGGTAGTTGTCCAGAGTGGTACGTTTGATATAGCCGCGCCGGGACAGAGTGATAACAACGTCTTCGTCAGGAATGAGATCTTCGATCTCTATCCCGTCAAGCTCATCCATCAGCACTTCACTGCGACGCTTGGTGGCGTAGGTATCCTTGATCTCCCGCGTTTCATCACGCAGTACACCGCGCAACACTTCTGGATTGACCAGGATCGCGTTGAAGTAGTCGATTTTCTTAAGCAGATCCCGGTATTCCTCCACCAGCTTTTCATGCTCGAGGTTGGTCAGACGCTGCAGGCGCATGTCAAGAATGGCCTGGGCCTGGATTTCGGAAAACTTGAAACGCTGCATCAAACGTTCTTTAGCTTCGGGCGGTGTTTTCGACCCCCGAATGAGCCGTACGACTTCGTCAATATTATCCAGCGCGATGCGCAACCCCTCCAGCACATGCGCTCTGGCCTCGGCCTTCGCCAAATCGAAGCGCGTCCTTCGCACCACCACTTCACGCCGGTGTTCCAAAAAACAGACCAACGCACTTTTAAGATTGAGCAACTGCGGCCTGTTATCCACCACGGCCAGCATGTTGATGCCGAAGGAGCTTTCCAACGGTGTATATTTATACAAAGAATTCACAATGATATCGGGGATTATGCCACGCTTGAGATCAAGAACCACACGAATGCCCTTACGGTCGGATTCGTCACGCAGATCCGACACGCCATCCAGCTTGCGATCATTGACCAGGACCGCGATTTTTTCCACCAAGCTCGACTTGTTCAAGCCATAGGGGATTTCCTTAATTACAATGGACTGTGCTCCCTTTTTGCGATCTTCCACTTCCACGCGGCCCCGGACCTTCACTGTGCCCCGGCCGGTATGATATGCGTCTGCCAAGCCCTGGCCCGCATAGATGAACCCCCTGGTCGGAAAATCCGGCCCCCGCACAAAGTTCATCAAATCAGGGATGGTGCAGTCGGGCACATCCAGAAGATGCAGCAGCGCATCGCACAGTTCACCCAAATTGTGCGGAGGAATGTTGGTGGCCATGCCGACAGCGATCCCGGACGAACCATTCAGCAGCAGGTTCGGCACCCTGGTCGGCAAAACACTCGGTTCCTCCAGGCTGTTGTCATAGTTGGGTCTGAAATCCACCGTCTCTTTTTCAATGTCGGCCAGAAACTCTCCGGCCAGACGCGACATGCGTACTTCCGTATACCGCATGGCCGCCGGGGCATCGCCGTCTATCGAACCGAAATTGCCCTGTCCGTCCACCAAGGGATCACGCATCGAAAATTCCTGCGCCATGCGCACCAGAGCGTCATAGACAGCGGAATCCCCGTGAGGATGGTATTTACCGATCACATCCCCGACAACGCGCGCAGATTTCTTGTGCGGGCGATTGTAGGCGTTGGCAAGCTCATGCTGCGCGAACAAAATACGCCGATGCACAGGCTTGAGACCATCCCGGCCATCGGGAATGGCCCGCCCTATGATAACGCTCAAAGAGTACTCAAGATACGATTTGCGTAGCTCTTTCTCTATACTGACCTGCGGTTGCGCGGACACGGTTGTTTCAGACACAAAATACCCACGGTGCGGTTATTGGTGAACGAGCCCTCCGCAAAACGGGGCTCAACAAAGCTTCGGTGCCGACTACGAACATCTCGCTATGTTTATACAATCCCGCTCAAATATCGAGATCTTGCACATTGAGAGCATTGCGTTCAATGAATTCGCGGCGCGGCTCGACACGATCGCCCATAAGTTGCTCGAAGGCATCGGAGGCTTCTCCGGCATCTTCAATGGAAACCTGGAGTAACGTGCGGTTTTCCGGGTTCATGGTGGTAATCCAGAGCTGTTCGGGATTCATTTCGCCAAGACCTTTGTAGCGCTGGATGTTCAGCCCCTTACGCGCTTCTTCGAAGCAAGCGCGCTGGAGTACAAAAATATTGCCTGTGGAGAAGGGAGCCGCGCTTTTGCACAGCAGTGTGAAATTTGTGCCGCCGCAGGCGTTGCGGATATCCGCCAGAATGCGCCACGCCTGACGATACATTTTGGAAGCGAAGAACTCCACGCCCAGACGGGTCCGATGCCCGTTTTTCATGTCAAACACGGCAAAAAGGCGGTCACCGTCTTCGTTGGCTTCGCGTTCCACAAAAAGTTGAATATCACGCGCCTTCAGCCAGAGAGCAATGTCGTTGAACCCTGCCTGATTGAACCATTCCGGCGTAATACACATATCATAGTGCAAAAAAGCCATGAACAATTCGCGGCTGATGCCTTTGAGTTCAGCATCCTGCACCCAGGATTCAATAATTTCAATGCGATTTAGAAGATCTACAAGCGTGTGCCCCTGGAACCTGTTGCCGTTATCTGCCGTGATGACGAAATCCTCGCTGGCGCGCGTCAACAAGAAAGCATTAAGCTCCGCATCGTCCTTGACGAAGCGTTCCATGCGGGCGTTATGCACCCGGTACAAAGGCGGCTGGGCGATATAGAGATAGCCGTCCTCAATAAGTTTCTGGTACTGGCGAAAAAAGAAAGTCAGGAGCAGGGTGCGTATATGGGCGCCATCCACGTCGGCGTCGGTCATGATAACGATTTTGTGGTAACGAAGCCTGGCATAGTCGGTGTCCTCCTCGCCGATGCCTGCGCCCATTGCAGTGATCAGGGCTTTTACTTCCTTGTTGGCCAACATCCTGTCAAAGCGGGTGCGTTCAATATTCAAAATTTTGCCGCGCAGGGGCAGAATGGCTTGATTGGCCGGGTTGCGGCCCTGCTTAGCCGAACCGCCGGCGCTGTCCCCTTCTACAATGAAGAGTTCTGATTCTGTAGGATCTTTGGATTGGCAGTCCGCCAGCTTGCCGGGCAAAGCATTGTCGGCAAGCGCCCCCTTGCGGCGCACGAGCTCCTTGGCGCGACGGGCGGCGTCCCGGGCGCGGGCGGCATCCACGGCCTTATCGATAATCAGGCGTGCATCTTTGGGATTTGCTTCAAAATGCATATTAAGTCGCTCGTAAATAATTCCCGCGACGATCCCGACTAGTTCACTGTTGCCGAGTTTGGTTTTCGTCTGGCCCTCAAACTGCGGTCGGGGCAGCTTGACACTGACCACGCACGTCAGGCCTTCGCGGACATCATCTCCGGAGAGTGCATCGCCCTTGAGTTTTTTGCTCAAGTCGGCCTGCGTTTTTATATAGCCGTTAATTGCGCGAGTAAGGGCGGTCCGAAAGCCCACAAGATGTGTTCCGCCTTCCTTGGTGCGGATGTTATTCGCGAATGTGAGCACATTTTCCTTATACCCGGCATTATATTGCAGGGCAAAATCCACAAGTACGCTTTCGACCCGACCTTCAGCAGAGATAACTGGATGAAGAGCGTTTTCCCCAGAATTCAGATCCTTAACGAACTGCGTAATGCCCCCGTCAACCCGGAAAATGTGCTTTTCATCAAGGCGTTCGTCCACACAGAGAATTTCCAGGCCTTTGTTCAGATACGCCAGTTCTTCAAAACGCTTTTTTAATGTTTCGAAGGAAAAATCCGTTGTTTCAAAGATCTCTTCATCCGGCGTAAAACGGACGGAAGTTCCGTGGCTCTCCTGTTCAATTTCTCCGACCACGGTTACGTCATCCAGGGGCACGCCCCGGGCGTAGTTCTGGCGATATCGCTTACCGTCGCGGCGTACACTCACCGTCAATTTTTCAGAGAGCGCATTCACGCAAGACACACCCACTCCGTGTAGTCCGCCGGAAACCTTGTATGCATTATTATCGAACTTGCCGCCGGCATGCAGCTTGGTCATGACGAGCTGCACCGCTGGGATCCCCTCTTTGGGATGGATATCCACGGGAATTCCGCGTCCGTTGTCACGAACAGTCACACTGTTATCAAGATGTAAAACGACTTCAATGCGGGTACAAAAACCGGCCATGGCCTCGTCAATGGCGTTGTCCACCACCTCATAAACCAAATGATGCAAACCGCGCGCATCTGTAGAGCCAATATACATGGCTGGATGCCGACGCACCGCAGCAAGTCCTTCAAGTACGGTAATGGCAGAGGCATCGTAATCAAGTTTAGGTGTTGCTTCCATCAAAGTATCTGACATTGTGTCGTCTCGATCTGGTTTTACTTGGAGTTATTTTTTATTCAGGCTCAGCCGTGGGCGTAGCTTGCACTATACATCAATCAGGCTTCTTCTTCATAATACGTGGTATCTGTTATCTTCATCGGCATGATAATAACGGTATAGTCCGGATCATCTTTGCCGATGATGCCGCAAGGGCCTTCCTGAGCTGTAAAGCTGAATGTTACCCGTGGGGAATTAAAATGCCCAAG
>WRKB01000270.1 GCA_009778295.1 Betaproteobacteria bacterium
CCGAACCCTTGATGAACAGACAGGACTGCACGGGAGCGGCGACCTTCACCCCCTTGCGAGCCCGGATGAAATAGCCGCCGTGAAGATTCGCGCGCGCGGCCCTGGTGAACTCGTCCTTGTCCGGGTCGAGAAGCTTCCAGTAGTATTGGGGCAATCCGTCATAGCGCGCGAGGGCGTCCTGTATATTGAGAAGTTCCAGTCCCTCTTGCCTGCTTTGGCAATGGACGCCGGAATGGTTGAGGTGCATGAACGCGCCGCTGCTGACGTTGTCGTCCACGTCAATGCCCGCGTGGACGAGGCGGCTGCGGTCTTCGGCGGAAAGGGCGCGCAGATTTTCGATCGGTGCGGCATCAGCGCCCGAGAAGGCATAACGGGAAAGGTCCAGGGATGTGGGCATAGGGTGCTTTCCTGGCGTAAGTGTTGTACGAAAATCGCAGACGCGCCCTTACGCCAGGGGCACTTCCAGAATCTTGCCGGCCATGTTGCCCGCAAAGCAGCGCAGGCATTCCTGATACCCGTATTTGGCTATATGGTCTAGAATTTCACGGGGCCGCGCCTCGCAGGCGAGCCTGCCGTTGTACATGACCTGGGCGCGGTCCGCAGTGACGTATTCCAGGATATGTCCGGTATGGGTGATGATCAGGCCGCTGGTTTTGCGCAGTCTTTTGCGTTCGTGCAGGGTAGCCTGGCAGGCGTCGGGCATGCCGTCGAGCAGGTAACGCACGGTGTTGCCGACCAGGGACATGTTTTCGAGATCCACGCCGGATTCCGGTTCGTCAAACAGGACCATGTCCGGTCGTTGGGCCATGAGCTGCAACAGCTCGGAACGCTTGATCTCCCCGCCTGAAAAGCCCGCATTGACGTCGCGCGTGAGAAAGGAATCGAAATGGACGCGCCTGGCCAGCGCCTGCGCATCTACTTTCTGGCCGCGCGCGCACATGCGCACCAGGAGTTCCGTAGGCAGGCCATGGATGGTGGGCGGACGCTGGAAGGACATGCCTATGCCCAGACGCGCCCGTTCGTACATGGGCGCGCGGGTGATATCGCGGCCCTTGAACACAATGGTTCCGGCCGTGACCGTATATTTACCGAAGCCCATGACAGCCATGAGCAGCGTGGTTTTTCCCGAGCCGTTCGGGCCGAAAAGGATGAAGGTTTCCCCGGACTGGATGGTCAGATCAAGACCCCGCAGCACCGATGTTCCGTCCACGGATACATGCAGATTGCGTATTTCAAGCATCGTCGTCTGTTTCTCCTAAAAATTCAAGGACATCATAGTGGACGCTGCCCAAAAGACGGGTGACGATATCCTGGCTGTCTTCCGAGGCGGCCATGCCGAGCAGCCTGGAGAGAAAAATCGCCCGGCGCGCATTGAGACGCGCCTGATAGCCGGGAGTATCCTCGAAGGGAACCGCGGCAAGCTCTTCGGCGAAATCGTGGAGGATTTTATCCGTAAGACCACGAATATGCTCGATTTGCCCATCAATATATACCAGCCGGCCTTCGAGCCTCAACATAATTTCCCTACCCTTGACCTGGGCAATGCACACTTCCATGCGGCTGTTCTCCAAAACGTCCGCCTGAGCATTTTTGCAGCGAAAATGCTCAGGCGGCGAAATCACGGCGTCACGTCCACAACTTGTCGAGGCGTGCGGCGAGCTCCATTTCTTCTTTCCGGCGGAGATCGCGGACGCGCGCAAGCAGATCTTCCGCCTGGCGCTCCAACTGGTCAGGGGACGCGCTATTATCGATAACGATGTCGCAGGCTTTCATTTTACGCGCCTGGGGCCATTGCCAGGAATCGATCGTAGCCTGCGTTTCTTCATTCCAGCCCCGGCTTGCGGCAAGGCGTTTGCGGCGCTCCTCGTCTTCGCAGTACACGCCGATAAGCAGCGGCGCAGCAAAGCCTTCATCTTCGACGCGCCAGCCTCCTTCAATATACAGCGGGAGTTCCGCCGCAGCGCATTCCTTGTCCATGGTTTCGGCCAAGCGCCAGAACAGGTTAAGCTCATGAAACACCAAGGGATGGATTATGTCCTGCACTTCCTGCAGGATGCGACGGTCTCCGCACATGGCGGCGAAGAGCGCCTCCCGGTCAACGGGTTTTCGTTCATCGGGCGTGAAATCCCCGCCGTAACGCTGATGCAGGTGGAACCAGCCATCGCATCCGGCTTCGTAAAGCCGGTGTACGACTACATCCGCGCTGAAGCAGGGCAGGCCGGATTTTTCCAGCAAACGCAGCAGGGTAGACTTGCCGCTGCCGGGCGCGCCCACAATGACCAGGGAGCGCATGCGCCAGGCGAGAGTTTGGGCGTGGCGCCGGAAATCCTGGGGAGGGGGGACTGTGAATCGCAAACGCTCGTCAGTCGCGGGGTGGGTGAAGGCCAGCGTATGTGCATGCAGCATATGGCGTTGCGGGCCGGACCTGTTTTCGGCGGCAGAGCCGTAAAGGCTGTCGCCCCAGATCGGATGCCCAAGCGAGGCCATATGCACGCGGATTTGGTGCGTGCGGCCGGTGAAAATGCCTATTTTGAGCAGGGAGAAACGTTCCGTCGGATCGGCATACAGCACCGTATAACGGCTATGCGCAGGCCTGCCCCCCTTATCCTCCGGCACGAGCGCCATTTTGATTTTTTGCAGAGGATGGCGGCCTATGGGAGCCTGAATGTCGCCCTGTTCCGGGTCAGGCACTCCATGCACCAGCGCAAGGTATTCCTTTTCCACTTCGCGCCGCGCGAAGGCATCCGTCAGTTTCAGACGGGTCTCTTCGTCCAGGGCCACAACCATCAGGCCGCTTGTATCCTTGTCCAGACGATGCACTATGCCCGGCCGCCGACCTTCCATGTGCGCCATCTCCGGAAAACGGGCCAACAGCCGGTGGACGAGCGTGTCTTCGGGACAGGATGGACAGGGATGAACGGTGAGCCCGGCGGTTTTGTCGAGCACGGCGAGACGTTCGTCGTGCCAGATGAGCTTCAGTTCGCCCGCTTCCGGCGTCAACCCGCTCAATTCCGGTTCGATGCGCAAGTCAATGCGCTGACCGGCGGCAAGCCGCATGGACGGAACGGAGCAGACCTGCCCGTCCAGCAGACAGTTGCCGTCGCGAATGGCTTTTTTGACGCATTCACGCGAAACGGACGGGATCCGGTCGCCGAGGAAACGATCCAGGCGTTCGCCGTATACGGTTCCGGAAACGAGGAACTCATAACATTGCAACATGATTCGCCTCGGAGAACTTGCCGGAAGGGAACTGCGGGAAGGGCTTCTGACCCCGCCCGCAAGGGTGGGGTGGCGGCGCATGCCGCCGGAGCGAGCCGAAAACCGCATTTTGCGCTCAACGATACTCATAAATCAGTCCCAAGCTGATTTATGAAATGAGTTCTAGCAGAACTCCGCGATAAAAACAAAGGGGGGCTTTGCCCGGGAATGCCCAGCCGGCCGTGATGCCGCGCCGGAGCGGAGCATTTGACTTTTCCAGCGCCGCAAGCGAATATTGACGTGGTTGGCGTCCTCTCCACTCACGTTTGCCAAGAGAGCCTGCATGATCGATCTCAAAATTCTGCAGAAAGACCCGCAGCGCGTGATCAAAGCGCTGGCAGACCGCGCTTCCGATATCGATGTGGCTGAATTTCTGGCCCTGGACGCTCGCCGCCGCGCGTTGCTCACGGAGGTGGAAGAACTCAAGGGCAGGCGCAACGCGGCTTCCGCGGAAGTAGCCAGGGCCAAGCGCGCCGGGCAGAGCGCGGAATCCTTCATTGACGGGCTGGGAGCGCTTTCCGAGCGCATCAAGGAACTGGATATCCAGGCCCAGGAGGCTGTAGCCGCCACCGAAACCTGGATGCTCAATCTGCCCAACCTGCCTCACCAGAGCGTGCCCGTGGGCGCAAGCGAAGCCGACAACCAGGAACTGCGCCGCCACGGCGCGCCGCGCAGCTTCGACTTCCCCGTCAAGGACCACGTGGAACTGGGGCAAAACTTGGGCGGCCTGGACTTTGAACGTGCTGCCAAGCTTGCGGGCAGCCGCTTCTGCGTCGCCTGGAATTGGGCGGCCCGCCTCGAACGCGCCCTGATCAGTTTTTTCCTTGATGTCCACACCCGCGAAAACGGCTATACCGAAGTCGCGCCGCCCTATATCGTCAACCGCTCCACCATGGCCATCACCGGGCAGTTGCCCAAGTTCGGCGAAGACCTCTTCAAACTGGAAAACCGGGAATATTTTCTAATCCCCACCGCCGAAGTGCCGCTCACAAACCTGCATGCCGGGGAAGTTCTCGAAGAAGGCGACCTGCCGCTTGCCTATGCGGCGCAGACTCCCTGCTTCCGCTCCGAAGCGGGCAGCTATGGCAAGGACACCAAGGGGCTTATCCGCATGCACCAGTTCATGAAGGTCGAAATGGTGCGTTTCGCCCACCCGGACGACTCCTACAACCAGCTTGAGCTCATGCGCCGTCAGGCCGAAGACCTGCTGGAACGCCTTGAACTCCCCTACCGCACCATCGTACTCTGTACCGGCGATATGGGCTTCGGAGCCGCCAAGACCTATGATCTCGAAACCTGGCTGCCCGCCCAGAATACCTATCGCGAAATATCCTCCTGCTCGAATTGCGAAGATTTCCAGGCCCGGCGCGGCAATATCCGCTTCCGTCCCCGGGGAGGCGGCAAGGCGGCCTTTGCGCACACCCTGAATGGTTCCGGTCTGGCGGTAGGCCGCACACTTGTGGCCATACTCGAAAACGGACAGCGCAAAGACGGCAGCGTCATCCTTCCCAAGGCCCTGCGCCCCTATATGGACGGCATGGACGTGATCGCGGGCCGTGTATGACGCATACGCCTTGCCGCCTGGGTATTGATATCGGCTCCACCACTGTAAAGACCCTGTTGCTCGATCAGACGGGAAAAGCGTTCGAAGCGCGGTACATGCGCCACGGCGCAGCCGCGCTGGCAACTTTGGGCGCGCTGCTGGACGAACTTGGAGAATTATACCCGGGTCTGGAAACCCGGCCGGTTATGACCGGCTCCGGGGCGTTGGCCCTCTCCGCCGAACTGGGCATTCCCTTCGTGCATGAGGTGCGTGCAGCGGCCAGGGCGCTCCATCAGCTTGCCCCGCAAACGGATGTCGCCATCGAACTTGGCGGCGAGGATGCCAAAATTCTTTTCTTCGGACAAAACATCGACCAACGTATGAATGAAAACTGCGCAGGGGGGACAGGCGCCTTTATCGACCAGATGGCCGCTCTGCTCAGGACGGACGCTGCCGGACTGGATGCGCTGGCCGCACGGCATGGCGTGATCTATCCCCTTGCGGCCCGCTGCGGAGTGTTCGCCAAAACCGACGTCGTAAGCCTGATCAACGAAGGCGCTGCACGCGAGGATATCGCGGCCTCCATTTTCCAGGCGGTTGTTGACCAGACCATCGGCGGTCTGGCCTGCGGCCGGACAATCCGGGGGTATGTGGCCTTCCTCGGCGGTTCGCTGCACTTTTTGCCCCAATTGCGCAAACGCTTTGAACTCACCCTGAACCTTGACGAAGAACACAGCATCAGCCTGCCCGAAGCCCAGTACATGGTCGCCCTGGGCGCCGCTTTGTCCGCCCCGGGACAGACGCTGCCGCTTGCCGAACTGCGCAGGCGCTTTGCAGCATCCCAGAACACTCCCAGGCAAAATGCCGGCGCGTTGCGCCCCCTGTTCTCCGATGAACGGGAATATCGGCTTTTCCATGACCGGCACGCACGGGAACGAGTGCCGCACAGCGAGGCCGCAAATGCTGCCGGCGATGTTTTCCTGGGCCTTGATGTAGGTTCCACGACCGTCAAGGCCGTACTCATCGACACGCTCGGCAGGGTACTGGCCCAAGGGTACAGGCGCAACCAGGGCAATCCGCTGCCGGTGATCACGAACATGCTGGCCGGAATGCTGGACACCCTGCCACCCTTGGCCAGACTGCGCTGCTCCGCGGCCACGGGCTATGGAGCTGAATTTGCCTGTGTGGCCGTGGGCGTGGATATCGCCGAAGTGGAAACCGTGGCCCACTGCAAAGCGGCCTGCGCCCTGCGCCCTGATGTCACCTTTGTGCTTGACATCGGCGGCCAGGATATCAAATGCCTGAAGATCAAGGATGCCCAGATCCAGGGTATTTCGCTCAATGAAGCCTGTTCCGCCGGCTGTGGAGCTTTTCTGGAAAATTTCGCCGCCACGCTCGGCATGTCCATAGAAGACTTCGTGCGCGCCGCGCTCACATCGCGGCATCCTATGGATCTCGGCACGCGCTGCACGGTGTTTATGAACTCCAAGGTCAAGCAGGCCCAGAAAGAAGGGGCCAAGGTGGAGGATATCGCCGCCGGCCTGTGCTATTCGGTCATCCGCAACGCCCTGTACAAGGTGCTGCGCATCCGCAGGCCGGAGGAACTAGGAGACCATGTTGTGGTGCAGGGCGGTTCCTTCAGCAACGACGCTCTACTGCGAGTGCTTGAGCTGCTTTTGGGGCATGAAATCTACCGGCCGCACCTTTCCGGTCTGATGGGCGCGTACGGCGCGGCAATCATCGCCAGCGAACGCGCGGTGGAACACACTTCTTCCTCCCTGCTCTCTGCGGCCGGGATGCGCGGGCTGTCATGCACCACCAGTACCGCCCGCTGCACCATCTGTCACAATAATTGCGTGTTGACCACGTCCAACTTTTCCGACGGCCGCATGTTCCGTTCCGGCAACCGCTGCAGCAAGGGCAGCGGACGGAAAAAAGCCGATCCCCCTCCCATGCCGGACCTTTTTGCCTGGAAATACCGCCGCCTCTTCGAATATTACCAGCCCCTGCCGGAAAACAAAGCCGCCCGTGGACGGCTCGGCATTCCCCGCGTATTGAACATGTTTGAAAACTATCCCTTCTGGTTCACCCTGTTCACGGAACTGGGCTACCGGGTCGAGCTGTCGCCCCCGAGCGCAAGAACTTTGTACGATTCCGGCCTGTCTTCCATGCCTTCGCAAAGCGTATGCTATCCTGCCAAGCTGGCCCACGGGCATATCCACGCCCTCGTCCGCCGGGGACTGAAGCAGATATTCCTCCCCTGCCTCAATACCAGCCCGCGCATGGAGGGGACAAACGGGAACGGCATGGGAGAGTTCAACTGTCCGGTGGTGGCGGGCTATCCCCAGGTGGTGCGATTAAACGCGGAAGAGCTGGAAACACACAGTGTGACGCTTCATACCCCCTTTCTCACCCTGCGTGATCCCCAGGCACTGCTCAAAGGACTGCGCAAAGCGATGGGACTGCCGCGCGGTCCCTTGCTCCGGGCCATCAGCAAAGCCGCCGCGGAACAGAATGCCTATCTGGAAGACCTGCACGCGGAGGGAGAGCGTACCCTGGCCTGGCTGGAACAGACCAACAGTTTCGGTGTGGTCCTGGCAGGCCGCCCGTACCATGCCGATCCCGGCATCCACCACGGCCTGCCCGAACTCATCTGTTCTTTGGGCGCCGCCGTACTCAGCGAAGACAGCATCGCCCATCTGGCGCAGCCCGGCCCGCTGCGGGTGGTCGATCAATGGAGTTACCATTCCCGGCTGTACAGCGCTGCCGCCCTTGTGGCGGAGCGCCCACACCTCGAACTGGTGCAGTTGACCTCCTTCGGATGCGGTATTGACGCCATCACATCGGATCAGGTGGCGGAAATTCTGGAGCAGGCGGAAAAAATGCACACCCTGATCAAAATTGATGAAGGTTCAAGCCTGGGCGCGGCACGCATCCGCATCCGCTCGCTCATGGCCGCCGTACGCGACAAGCAGCGCGCCTCCGGCGGGCGCGCCTTCGCCAATGTACAGCCGGCACCAAGGCTCTACGTGGACAAGACGCTCTTTACCGATGCCATGCGCGCCACGCACGACATGCTCATTCCCCAAATGGCGCCGCTGCATTTTTCGCTGCTGGAAGAAGTCTTTCGCCGCCAGGGCTACCGGGCGCAGATACTCGAAAAAGTCAGCCCGCAAGCAGTGGAAAGCGGCCTGACCCATGTGCATAACGATGCCTGCTATCCCGCGCTGGTCACTGTCGGCCAGCTTATGCACGCCATCCAGAAGGGCGGATGCGACCCGGATCGCAGCGCGCTTCTCTTTGCGCAGACCGGCGGCTCCTGCCGCGCTACAAACTACATTCCCCTGCTGCGCAAGGCCCTGTATGGATGCGGTCTGCACCACATTCCCGTGCTGTCCTTCAATGTTTCAGCTCTGGAACCCCATCCGGGCTTCCGGGTGGATGGAACCATGCTGCGCCGGGGCATGCGCGCCATCATTTACGGCGACATGCTCCAGCGCCTGAACCTGCGTACCCGGCCCTACGAAAAAAATACAGGAGACAGCGCGCGCCTTGTCGCAAAATGGACGACCGC
>WRKB01000271.1 GCA_009778295.1 Betaproteobacteria bacterium
CACCCTGTTGGCGCTGGTGGACCTGCCGTTTTTGGTTGTTTTTCTGTTTATTGTCGCCTTTATCGGCGGCATGCTCGTGATCATTCCCCTGGCGGCAGTGCCCATCGTCATCCTTGTGGGCATTTATATGCAGTTTCCCCTCCAGCGTCTGACAGAGCAGGGATTTAAAGAAAATATGCAGAAAAACGCTTTGCTTGTGGAAATCATCAACGGACTGGAAACGGTGAAGACCTGCATGGCAGAAGGTCAGATGCAGCATACCTGGGAAAAAGTCGTTGCCCTGAGTTCCGTTTCCAACCGCCACACCAAGAGCATGTCCAGCCTGTCCATGACGGTTTCTTTGCTTGCCACCCAGTTTGTCAGCGTCGGAGTAATTATTTGGGGTGTATACCTTATCGGTGACGGGACGTTGACCATGGGGGGACTTATCGGCTGCAACATGCTCGCTTCCCGTGCCATGGCGCCGCTTTCCCAGATTGCCACCATGCTCAACCGCCTGCAACATTCACGCATGTCACTGAAATCATTAGATATGCTGATGGCAATGCCGACCGAGAATTCAGAAGGCGGCAATTATGTGGAATTCGGCCATCTTGATCATTCGTTGACCCTGGAGGAACTCTCCTTCAAGTATCCGAACAGCGAACGTTTTGCGATGCAAAACGTCAGTATGCACATCGCCCCTGGCGAAAAGGTGGGCATCATCGGCCGCATGGGATCGGGAAAAACCACTCTGGGCAGGCTGAGTCTCGGATTGTACCAGCCCACGGAGGGGGCGGTGAAACTCGGCGGAGTGGATATTCGCCAGCTTGACCCCGCGACCTTGCGTTCACGCGTTGGGTATGTCTCGCAGGATAACTATCTTTTTTACGGCACGGTGCGCGAAAATATAGCCTTTGGACGCACCAACGTGGATGACCGCATGATTTTGCGCGCCGCGACCATTGCCGGGGTGACGGATTTTATCCGCGCCCATCCGGCGGGCTTCGGCATGATGGTAGGGGAGCGCGGCATGTCTCTGTCCGGGGGGCAGCGACAGGCCGTGGCCATTGCGCGCGCCTTGCTGCATGACCCGGATATTCTGATTCTTGACGAACCCAGCAGCAACATGGATAATAGTTCGGAAGTAGCCCTCAAGCGGCGACTGGCGCAGTCTGTCGGGGAGAAGACCCTGCTCCTTGTGACCCACCGCTTGAGTATGCTCGATCTCGTGGATCGCCTGATTATCATGGATGCCGGCCGCATAGTGGCTGACGGGCCGAAGAATCAGGTCATGGCCGCATTGCGGGGCGAGCAGATCCAGGCTATCCGCAGAGTGTGAGGGGATGTATGTCGAGCATTACCA
This sequence comes from Betaproteobacteria bacterium, assembly GCA_009778295.1. Lineage (GTDB taxonomy): Bacteria > Desulfobacterota > Desulfovibrionia > Desulfovibrionales > Desulfovibrionaceae > WRKB01. Next base: position 1,346 of record WRKB01000271.1, read on the forward strand.
GCCAACCTGATGATCTTGAGTACATGAGTGAAGTTGATGCCGCTTTGCACCGCAGAGGGCATCCCTTTGCGTATATTGTGTCTGTAGGCACGTTTGCATTTTTTGTCGTCTTCATCATCTGGGCGTATTTTGCGGAACTTGACGAAGTGACGCGCGGCAACGGACAAGTCATTCCATCGCAGCGCATTCAGGAGATCTCGAATCTGGAAGGCGGCCTGCTGTCAGAAACTTTGGTTTCCGAAAATCAGATTGTCGAAAAAGACCAGGTTCTCGCGCGTATCTCCAACGAACAGGCGGAAAGTACGGTACGCGATAACCTGCACAAACAGGCGGAGGCAGAAGCCGCCATTCAACGTCTGGAGGCGGAACGCAACGGGAATGAACTCGTTTTTCCCAAGGAAATGGAAGAACAACAACTGCAGGTCGTCACGGACCAACTGGCGCTTTACAATTCGCGCAAAACCCAGTTTGAAGGCGAAATACGCGCCCTGGACGCCCAGCTCCAGCAAAAAAATAATGAAATGGCGGAAGCGCAGGCGCGCCGCGGACAATTGGAGGAGAATCTGCGTCTGGTCATGGAGCAGCGCAATATTGCACGGCCTCTTATGCTCAAGGGGACGTTTTCCCGTGTGGATTATCTGAAACTTGAACAGCAAGTGGCCACTTTGCAGGGCGACGTGGCCGGCGTAGCGCAGTCCGTTGCGCGTGCGCGCAATGGCGCGCAAGAAATCCAAGAGAGGATCAACCAGCGTAAATCTGAAAGAATGTCCCAGATTCAGGAAGAAATTAACAAGCGCCGTCTGGATCTTAATACCATACGTGAAACACTGGCCTTCGGCGGTGACCGCACAAAACGCATGGACGTGCGAGCGCCTATGCGCGGCACAATCAAGCGCATTCTGATCAATACCATCGGCGGTACGATCAAGCCCGGCGAAACAGTGATCGAATTGGTGCCGCTGGACGACACCCTGCTTATCGAAGCCCGTATCAAGCCCACGGATATTGCATTTTTGCACCCGAACCAGAAAGCGGTGATCAAAATAACCGCCTATGACTTTGCTATTTACGGCGGGCTGGAAGCCAGCGTGGAACAAATCAGTGCAGACACCATTGAAGATAAGAAAGGCGAAACCCATTACCTTGTCAAGCTGCGTACCAGGAAAAATGCGATTGTATACCGCGGGGAAAGCCTGCCGATTATTCCGGGTATGACGGCCTCGATAGATATTATGACCGGGAAAAAGAGTGTTCTTGATTATCTGCTTAAGCCTATTCTGAAAGCCAAGCAGAATGCGCTACGAGAACGTTGATGGCGGGGACGCAAGGAGTTTCACGGCATAAACGCTGTGTATGCCGGGCTGTTTGCTTGGTTGTATGCTGTGTATATCTGCCGTGGGCCTTTCCTGACGGAAGCTATGCGAATGAGGCCCCGGATGTGGCGGGACAGGTATCGCAAAAATTTTTGGATCAGTTATGGGTAGCAGCAGTACAAAGCATTCCTGGCAGAAAACCTGGACAAATCGTACTGCCGGACAGATCCTCCAGCGTGCTGCCCGTTGTGCCCGATGCTCCATCTCCTGTGCCGGGGACATCGGTGCCCCCCGTTGCGCCGAAGGCATCAGTGCCTTCTGCGTCTACGACGAGAACACCGCCGCAAGCGGAACCGGAGCAGCCTCCGAGCGCGGCTGACGGTGCGGGCGCTCCGGTCGTTCCCGCTGCGGAATCGGCCGGTAAGGATGAATGGGTGCGCCCCCAGGGTGCGGCCGCTAAAGTGAACCTTTTCGGAACGATTGAATTTCGCAGTAAACTGAAAGATACGCCGCAATGGGAAAGGGTTGTGGCAGAGGAGCGGAAAAAACCTGGCCTGGATCACCCCGTGGGATTGGCGGCTTCCTGGCCGGAAACACGGAGCAAGCTGAAAGGGCTGGGGCTCTTGGAACAATTGAATGTGGTGAACAGGTTTTTTAACCGCTATCCGTATCGTCTTAGTTCTGAAATTTACGGAGTACGCAACTATTGGGCTACTCCTGCGGAATTCATGAAAAATTCTGGAGATTGCAAAGACTACGCGATCATAAAATACTATGCTTTAAAACAGCTTGGTGTTAATCCGGATTCTATGCGTATTGTCGTGCTTACCGACGTCATCCGCAATCTCGCGCATGCTGTCGTGGCTGTATATTATGAAGGTAACGCATATATACTTGATAATTTGAGCAATCTTGTTTTGCCGCACACACGTTTGACGCACTATAGGCCTCAATTTTCCGTCAATGAGAATTATCGTTGGGTGCATATGGTGCCCAAGAAGTAATAATGGCGTACCCGGGAGTTACCGCAATGGAAAAAGTGACGATCCTAGAGAGTGAGGGCAAGATGACATCCAGCCGCTCACATACCCGCACCTTCGGGATAACCGTGTTAATAGTATTGCTCATTGCGGTGGTCTGCGCCGCTGTGCTGATTGCCCAGCGCATGGAGAAAGACTTTGAGAGCACATTGCAGCAACAAGACGTTCTCCTCGGGGTAAACCGTGCGGATGGCGCATCCGCTTGGCTCACGGGAATGGCCAGCCAGGCCGATCGCCTTATCGGAGCGGATATCTTCAAGGTGTTCGCTTCAGAAGTGGATCAACTAGGGCCTGACATCAGCGTGCTTCTGGTGCCGACTGCTAATAAAGGGGCGGCGGAAAACGACGGGAGCGAGATGGCCGCACAAATGCCGCTGATGCGGAACCTGCTCAGCGAGTTTGTCAGCTATTCCGACTTTTTTTCCGGGCGCGTGCTGAACAGGCGCGGTGAAACGTATATTTCCACCGCTCCGGTAACCCATCCGCTCAGCCCTGAACAGCAGGCTCTTGTAAAAAATGTCCTGGAAACCGGGCAGACCATTTTTTGCCCGGTGCGTACCAGCCCGCAGGGGTTGATGCTGGACATGCTGTTCCCGATTAATGCGCCGCAGTACGAAGGAAAAGAACCGCGCCCGGTATCGGTGCTGATGATCACCAAGGCCATATCTTCCAAGTTGGGGGATATACTCGCGGCAGGTCCGCTCTCAGAGAAGAGGTCGGAGACCTATCTGGTACAAAAGGGATATGCCAGCTTCCAAGACGTGACCCCCAAAGGCGATACCTTGCGCGATGTGCAAAATTTTACGCCGGGCGCCGACGGGCATTTGCCCTTTGCTGTGCGCACATCATTGACGGGGCGCGGCCAGGTGTATTCTTACGGACATAAGGTGGCACGCATCAATTGGTGGATTGTACAAGAACGTGAATATGCCCCCACCCGTGGGCCCCTGGAAGCTAATCTTCGCATTGTATATGGTCTTGCAGCGCTGATAGGGCTGGTGATTCTGCTGATTGGCGGAGCCGCCTGGTGGTGGTTGATGGGCCGTGACCAACGCGTGGTAGCGAATCGCTTCCGGGAAATGAATACCGTCATCGGCGAACAAAAACGCCTGCTCGACGGAATCAACAGCACTATCACCGATCCCATTGCTCTGACAGATCCCCAAGGCGTCTTTCGCTATGTCAACCGGGCCTTTGCCCAAGTGGTGGGACGCGAAGTTGAAAGTATCGTGGGATTGGATATAGCGGCCATCTTCGGTTTTGATACGGCCAAACGTCTGATCGCCTCGAATCAGCGTGTGTTGATGGCGGGCGAGAGTTTCATGATTGTGGAAACCCTGTGGTTACAGTCCAAACGCTACATTTTCCAGATATCTAAATCGCCGCTCCGCAACGACGAGGGACAGCAGCAGATCTCCGGGATTGTGTCTGTCTACCGTGACATTACGCAGACTGTGGAAGCCGAAGAACGCGGGCGCCGCGCCGTGCAACAGACCATCGACGCGTTGATCAGCGCTATTGAAGCGTCCGATCCCTTCTTGGGCGGGCATTCGCGCATCATGGCCAAGCTGGCGGGAATGATTGCCAAAGCCTTACAGTTGCCTGAGCGCGATGCGCAGACCATTGAAGTGGCCGCCAATCTTTCGCAAATTGGCAAGGCCTTTGTGCCTCGTGAGCTTCTGCTGAAGCCCGGCCAGTTGACGGATGAAGAGAAGAAGATTGTGGAAAGCCACGTGGAGCATACCAGAAACGTGCTTGCCCGGATCGAATTCGATTTGCCCGTGCTGGATGCCATTTACCAGATGAATGAACACCTGGACGGCAGCGGATATCCGCTGCAGCTTACTGCGGACCAAATCAGCATAGACGCCAAAGTGCTGGCTGTGTCCAACGCCTTCACAGCTATGGCCCGTCCCCGCTCCTACCGGCAGGGCATGCCGGTGGAAAAGGTGCTGTCCATCCTGGAACAGGATACCAAATCCTATGATGCCACAGTCGTCCAGGCATTGCGTGCCGTTCTGAAAACTCCCGAGGGCGAGAAGATCATTCAGCTTGCTGCGACGTCAAAAGCTTAGGCAGGTCGTCGGCAGACGTAGGGACGCAGTTCATTTGCGCCGACAACGCCGAAGCGAGCGTCTCAAAGAGACTTGCTATAGTGCCCTTTTTGCGCAATGAAAAACCAACGCCGGGAGGCAAATCGCCTCCGGCGTTGGTTCTCTCCCCTTTCCATTCATCCCCTTTTGAGGGATTTTCCGGCCTCGAGCGCCAGCAACGAGACCGGAAAATCGGTGGGAGGGGAGTATCTTTCGCGCCTAAGCGGCAGCGATAGTATTGAAAAGTTCTTGCGCTCCGCTATTGTCCGGATTGCTCCCTAGAACGGTCTCCAGATGATGGCGCGCTTCTTCATTCTTGCCAAGGGACATGAGGCATCCGGCCAGAGTGACACGCACGGCTTCCTTGTCAGGAGCGCTTTCCAGGCAAGCTTGCAAGTGGGGCACCACTTCTTCCAGGCGGGAGAGGTTGTAGCCTTCGCGTACAATGCAATTCAACGCCACGGCATTTTCAGGATTATGGCCCAGAGCCTGAGAGAAGCAAGTGAAAGCTTCTTCGTGTGCGCCGAGTTCCATCTTTACCAGCCCGACCCCTGTCAGGGACTTGTCGTTGGATTCAATGGAAACTGCCTTGCTGTATAGTGTCAACGCATCTTCAAGATTGCCGCGCTGAATGGCAATAGCGGCCATCCCCAGGTAGGGAGAGGCCTGTTCGTGATTGGCGTCGACAGCCTTGCGATAATACTCCTCAGCCTTGTCCAGGTCACCCATAAAAAGGTAACATTCACCCAGTTCCTTGTTGATTTCATAATCAAGATGGTTACTCATGGCTTTCCCCCCCATGCAGAGTGTGTTTGTTATGCGCCAGTTAAAAATATGTTATGCGGCACCGCCGCTTTTGGCGCTGGTGCCTTTTCTATGCATATCATATGCCATAAAAATTATTATATTAAATTTCAATATATTAAATGTACGCGACGAACAAACAGGGGAATTTTTGTCGTTTTCCCGACGCAGCCGTTTCCCCTTCGACCGGAACATATTGCCGGGCAAGGGCACTATAAACGTACTGGAGAGAAAATGCTTTGACATTTACCGGAGGTACTAGTACTGATTTTGGCCGTATATTGGCAGCTATTTTCGCACTCGGAGCATGAAGCATTGAATGGTCCGAGTTTTCGATGGGTGTGATTCCAAAGCAATACCGCGGGTTGCGGAGCGAATCGAAAGCCGCGTTTTGCGTGCAATGATTTCGAGCGAAAAATATAAAAGAGTTTCTGGCTCGTTAAGGAAATGAGTACAAGAATGTCCAAACCAACCCCGCAGGGCTTGCCACCTCTAAAAAAATCTGCTGCCGGCACGCCTACGCTTCCCGGAATTTTGGGTGAACTGCAATCGGAAGTTTCGGTCGAAGCCGCGCCGCTTCTACAATTCATTGCCCGTAATGCTTCCGCGATCATGCTGTTGTTAGGACTTTTCGTCGTCATTGTCGTGGGCATAGGGGTATGGCAATGGCATGTGTCCAAGCGTGATGAAGAAGCCCAGACCAATTTTTCCCGGCTTCTTCTCCAACAACAGGGAGCGGCCCGTGTAAGCGCCCTGGAAAGTTTTGCCGCGACAGCTCCGGATTCTATCCGCCTTGCAGCGTTTATGGAGCTTGGCCTTGCGGCGCTTGCCGAAAAAGACGCCGTGAAAGCTTCTGCCGCCTTTGCGCGCGTTGCTGCTTTGGATAACAACGAACCGTTTGGTACCGTTGCCGCACTGTCCGAAGCCCGGACTCTGCTGCAAGCCGGAAAAGCCGCTGAGGCCCTGGCGATTTTGGAACCGCTGGAAAATACCGTACCCGAGCACATGCGCGTCCAGGTAAGAGGGCTTGTCGCTCTAAGCGCCCGGCAAGCCGGAAAAACGGACCGAGCCATCAAGGCATACGAGGATTTGCTTGCCGGCGCCCTCGGAACTGATGCGGATTATTACCGTTTTTGCATCCGACAGATCAAGGCAAGCGCTACAAAGTGAGCCTGCGTTTCTGTTATATGCTATAACATCTTTATCTTTTCAAAAGGGATACGTATGTCTCACCCGCTTTTGGCTGCAGAGGGAACTCTTCAGCTTCTTCTGGGCAATGAGGCCATTGTGCGTGGCGCTTTGGAGGCCGGAGTACAGGTGGTGACCTGTTATCCCGGCACTCCGTCTTCCGAGGTGCCTGATACCTTCCATCGCCTGCACAAGCAGGCGGGCGTGTATTTTGAGTATTCGGTCAACGAGAAAGTGGCGCTGGAAGTTGGCGGCGGAGCAGCCTTGGCGGGCGCTATGACGCTTGTGACCATGAAACACGTGGGTGTCAATGTGGCGGCGGATCCCCTGTTGACCATGGCCTACACGGGACTGCCAGGCGGACTCCTGCTGCTCTCTGCGGATGATCCCGGCTGCCATTCCAGCCAGAATGAACAGGACAACCGCTATTATGCCCGCCTTGCGAGCTTGCCCTGCTTTGAGCCTGCAACGGCCCAGGAAGCCAAAGATATGACGCGCGACGCGTTGCTGCTGGCGCGCAGGCTTGAGCAACCCGTGATGCTGCGTACTACTACCCGCATCAATCACTTGCGTGGCCCGGTGCGCTTCGGAGCTTTAGCCGCGCGCGCCTCGAAGGAGTATGCCAAAAA
>WRKB01000272.1 GCA_009778295.1 Betaproteobacteria bacterium
CAGTGTATCAAAAATACACGTTTCCACCTTGGAATATGCCTTAGCATCAATTCCCTTGAGGCCGATAGAAAAGTACAGCTGTTGCAGATCCGTCTCAAGGCCTACACCGGCAATATCTTCTCCCAGACCAGATTCAATCAGGGACCGTCGCAAGGGGGAACCAGGCAGGCCGAGCAGAATATGCTCCAGCATTTCAAAGGCCAAGGCTTCTTCTGTCTTGCCGCTCTCGCAGAGCAGCCAGTTCACAGTAAGCATCGCGCGAGATTCATCCTCGCCGGCAGGATAGACGCGTTCAATAAGCCGGGGTGCGCCACGACGCGGCTGAAGGGGAATATTTGAATCCACAGGCTCGGCGGAAAAGCAGGCAAGCTCCCCGGCCAAACGCTTCAGGCGTACTTCCTCTGGATCATTTCCCCAAAAAAAGAACCAGGCGTTCGAGGGGTGGTAATAACGGGCGTGGAAGGCTTTGAAAGCAGCATAGTTAAGCTGTAGAATATTCTCGGGCTCGCCGCCCGAGTCCAGGCTGTAAAGCATATCCGGAAATACGGCATGTTGCGACTGCTCGCCCAACATGGACTCCGGAGAGGAATAAACACCTTTCATTTCATTGTAGACAACGCCTTTGTAGACCCATGGCGCGCCTTCTTCAGCCGACACATGCCAACCTTCCTGGTAGAAGGTGTCTTCCGTAATGCGTGGATGGAAAACAGCATCCAGATAGACATCAACCAGATTGTAAAAATCCTGAAGGTTAGCGCTTGCCACCGGATAACAGGTTTTATCCGGAAAGGTGAAGGCATTCAGAAAGGTCTGCAGAGACCCTTTAAGTAATTCAACAAAGGGTTCACGCGTGGGGAAACGCTCCGAACCGCAAAGCACGGAATGTTCCAAAATATGGGCCACCCCAGTTGAATCCGTCGGGGGAGTACGAAAACTGACGCCAAAACACTTATTTTCATCTTGATTACAAACGGAAAGCAGCTGTGCGCCTGTGGCAATGTGGCGCCATAAACGAGCTACACCGGAGAGTTCTTGAACTGCTTCCTCACGAACAAGTTCAAAACCATGAGCCTGCATAGTCGCTCCTGAAAAGAGTGTATACAAGTGAAATGATCTATAGGGCGATAAGGAGGGACGCAAGTTGCTGTTTGTCAAAAGCCAAAAGAATCAGCCTGCTCATCGATACAGCATGCAAGCGCGCATGCGGATAGCAAACGAGCATATCTACTCGTAGACGGTAATTCTGGCATTCAACAACATGCGGGCTAGTTACGCAATGCGTAACGATGTCCATAAAAAAAGGTCAACTGTTCGCCGCTTTCAGCGTTTGTTCCACCATTTCGACAGCGGATTCAGCGTCCGCCCCCATGCCGCACAGGCTGCGCACGGCCAGCATTAACATATCGAACTGCAATACCATTTCCGCATTGCCGTTGCGAATAACACAACGATCGCCCAAGACGGACAGGCGATAGGCCCGGCGTTGGCGTTCCTCACCAGAATGCCTGACCAAATAATAAATATGCTCATTTGTATCAGTAACATACAGTTTTTGCCGAGTAAGCGTTCCGCTCTCTTCATCGTACCAGGAGCATTCGGCAAAAAGGCGGCCCCGGAAAAAGATATCCGCACCATTGTCATGCTTGAGGCTGACATCTTCCATAGCTCTGTGCCCAGTTCCGGCCATTGCACTCTCCTCTCGTTGAACATCAACAATAAACTAATCTAGTAATTTTAACTGGATATACGAAGGTTTATCCTTCTCCCGTGGCTGGGGTACCGATAAAACTCCTCCCGTCGGGGGGAGAGGAAGCTCGCCGTCACCAAAGAGATCAGAGCCGCCACGTTCAGCCCAGAATGCCTGCAAGTCCGTACGTGAAATACGATATTCTCTACCGAGCCGCGCTGCGTATAACGCCCCGTTTTTTATTGCGCGCCGCAGTGTCTCGGCATGGCAACTCAGAAGGACGGCTGCCTCCGCCAGAGTGAACGTGGTCTTGGTCATCCGCATTCCACCTTAAAAAAATATACCACTCTAATCAACTCTTGTCAACATACTTAAACTAAAAACTATTCTAGAAAATTTTAAGAAAAAGGAGAGGGCTATAACCTGATTTAGTCGATTAGATTCGACTATCAACAACTAGATATCTAATGAAATCATTTCATCAGGCATTACAGAATGGCTCCTCGCCGGCATCGGGACTTCACCTTCCAGACGCTTCCTGGTAGGCTGCGCTCATCGACATCTAAGAGCCAGCATGCTTTCTTAATGAGGAACAACAATATGAAAGTGATCATCCTATGTGGCGGCAAAGGTACCCGTTTGCGTGAAGAGACAGAATTTAAGCCGAAGCCGATGGTAGAGATCGGCGGTCTCCCGATTATCTGGCACATCATGGCGCGCTACGCCCGCTTCGGCTTCAAGGATTTTGTTTTGCCTCTCGGCTATAAAGGCGAAGTGCTCAAACAATATTTCCATGACTATAAATTTCGCAATACGGATTTTACTGTAGATTTAGGCACCGGCATCAGCACATTGCATGAAGACACGCCTAAAGTGGACTGGAAGATTACCCTGTGCGATACAGGACAGGAAACACTTAAAGGTGGACGTATCAAACGTATCGCCCAGCATATTGATACCGAACGCTTTATGGTGACCTACGGCGATGGCGTTGCTGATATTGATATCAATAAGCTCTTAGCTTTTCACAGAAAATCTGGCTCGATTGCCACTTTTACCGGGGTACGCATGCCATCGCGCTTTGGTGCCGTAAGGACTGATGGACAGGGAAAAATTCTTTCTTGGGAAGAGAAACCTGTGCTGGATGCGTATATTAACTGCGGCTTTTTTGTTTTCAAAAGTGAATTTCTTGATTATCTGAGCGAAGACGAGAGCTGTGATCTGGAAAAAGAACCTCTGGAGCGACTGGCCGAGGAAGGACAACTTTCCATGTACCCTCATGACGGCCAGTGGCAGTGTATGGACACCTTGCGCGACTCCCAGAAGCTGAACTCTCTGTGGGATGCGGGCAAAGCCTTCTGGCTCTGAGCAGGTTAGCCTCAAGAATGCAATACTGCACGCGTAAAATACTCTAAGGCAAATAAGGATGCTTCCATGTTTGCAAATATATACAAGGACAAGCGGGTTTTCATCACCGGACATACAGGCTTCAAAGGTTCCTGGCTAGCGGCTTGGCTCATACACCTTGGCGCAAACATTGCTGGTTTTGCGGATCGTGTACCGACCAGCCCTTCAAATTTCAAAGCACTGGGTCTTGCGGAGCAGATACAGGATATCCGCGGGGATGTACGCGATCGCAATGCGGTTCTCACCGCGATGCGGACTTTCGCGCCGGATATGGTGTTTCATCTAGCAGCCCAGGCCCTGGTGCGGACTTCGTACCAGGAACCCGCGCTCACCTTCGAAACCAACGCCATGGGGACTCTGAACATTCTGGAAGCGGTGCGCGCTACGCCTTCGGTCAAAGCTGTCGTCTGCATCACAAGTGATAAATGCTATCGCAATGACGAATGGGTCTGGGGCTATCGCGAGCAGGATCACCTGGGGGGAGAAGACCCCTACAGCGCCTCCAAGGGCTGTGCTGAAATTGTTGCACACTCGTATTTCAAATCCTTTTTCAAGAATGGCCCGGCCTGTGCAACAACCCGCGCGGGGAACGTCATCGGCGGCGGGGATTGGGCTCTGGACCGCATCGTGCCGGACTGCGCGCGCGCCTGGAACGCGGGCGAGGAGGTGCAGATCCGCAATCCGTACGCCACTCGCCCCTGGCAACATGTCCTTGAGCCGCTTTCCGGCTACCTGTGGCTGGGGGCGCGGCTTGTCACCGAAACACAGGCCCCCTTTCCGCTCACAGGCGAAGCATACAACTTCGGTCCGGCGGCGGATGTGAACAATACAGTGGCCGAGGTGGTGAATGCTCTGGCTCTGCACTGGCCGGGATTCAGCAGCAAAATGAACCACGATTGCGCACCGGGGATGAGGGAATGCACGCTGCTCAAACTATGCTGTGACAAAGCTCTCGCCAGCCTCGGCTGGAAAGCTACGCTGGATTTTGAGGAATGCATCCGCTATACAGCCGAATGGTACCGGGCTTATTACGCCTCGGATGGACCGGACATGCTGACTTTCACTCTCGGACAGCTTTCAGCCTACACCGTAGCTGCCGAGGCCAGGGGGTTGCCGTGGACCAAATGAATGTGCAAGGTTTGGAGGTTGATGCCGGCATTATGGGGGTTGTGCTTCAGGAACTTGCAGTCATCCCCAATGATAACGGCCCGGTGTTGCGCATGCTCAGGCCAGACTGGCCATTGTTTGCAGGTTTCGGAGAGCTGTATTTTTCCGAGGTGTTGCCGGGAGCGGTCAAAGCCTGGAAATGTCATAGTCGGCAGACGCAGCATCTGGCTGTGCCTGTGGGGCGGCTGAAGCTGGTGCTTTATGATTCCAGATCGGATTCGGACAGCTTCGGTCGGATCCGGGAATATCTTCTGGGCAGGCCGGACTGCTACCGGCTGTTGCGCATCCCGCCTGGGGTCTGGTACGGTTTTACTGCCATCGGCCCTGAAAAGGCCTTGATCTGCAATTGTGCGGATTTGCCACATGATCCGGCGGAATCTTCGCGCAAGCCCTACGATTCACTTGATATTCCCTACCGTTTTGCGTTATCGGAAAAAAGCGTGAACGACGTATTGCAAAAAACAAATTGCATACGATAGCGATTAATTTAAGAAGGGAAGCATCATGAGACACCATGTTCGATCTTTTGTTCTGGCCATGTTGATTGCTGTTCTATTCACGCTGGGCGCCTGCGCTCCCAGCAGCACTGTGCGCCTGTTATACCGTCCAGCGGACGCTCCCCAGATTCCTGCTCCCACAGCTCCGAGCATCTCCGTCGTTCAATTCAAAGATACCCGTTCCAATTCCTACATCGGCGTCCGGAGTGACAACACCCCCTTTATTCCTAACGGCACGGTGCCTGACTGGGTGACCCAGTCACTTGCGGATGCGCTCACGCGGCAAGGGCTGCGCGTTACCTATGCCCAGAACCTCGAAACAGCCCGGGCCTCACAGCCGCAATATATTTTGACGGGCGAACTGCAAGAGGTATGGATACGGGAAAATTCCAGAACCGACATCTCAGCCAGCGTCAAAGCCTTCATTTCCGTCATTGGCCACAAGGGTAAGCTGATCAGCGAAGGTATGACCTCATCCCTGAGCAAACAAGGCTTACCTGGAAGTGCGGCTGCGGAGGAATTGCTCTACAATACTCTACAAGAACTTGTGCAGTCTGTGGCGAACAAGACGCAACAAGCCATTGCGGCCCAGCGTTAGCGTCGCATCCCGCGAACGGGAGCAATTCCACAAACAGCGTAGCGTACCTTGCGCGCAAGACGCTTCAGTTTGCGCACATCTTGGAAAGGCGCGCCTTTTCGTTCCGTTTGAACCCCTTCATAAGGCGTAACATTACACCAAGCTCTGCTGGCAACAATCTTCTTGAGAGTGCCGCGTGACGCATGAGCTACTATTGTGAAGTTGGATAATTTTCATTCGACCGGAGCTGCGATGGTTCCAAGACATTGTGCGGTCTATCCGCAAAAAAAATTACGTCACATTCATCCCCGTCAACAGACAACGTTGTACTATGCGCTCGCCGTGATTGTTTCATTCATAGTTCTTTTCCCATTAACATCCAAAGCCATACAGCTTGAAGGGAACGCAGAGTATAGCCTGTCCTTCGGCAGCCGTGTTCCGGAAACGGCGGCACGCCGGATAGCCAGGACAGTGGCTTGGCTCGATGCCTTGGAAAAGGCGACGAACAGCTTGCCCACCGCGAGCCTTGTCCAATGGGGTACCGAAGAAACAGTAAATAGACAGGTGCTGGTGAGCGCCGTAGTTATACCCGCAATAAGCAGCACATCCCAGGGACAGCAGGTTTCTGTGCGAGTCCGCTTGAGCGCCTCGCAACGCACTGTGGAGGATCGCCTGCGTAAGGCATTGCATGAACAGGAAATACTGCAGTTGCGTGCAGATATACTCAGGCAGGAGAAGGAGAAGGCCGAAGAAGCGTGCAGATTGATCGCATTGCCCATCACACCACAGCGGCGCCTAGCCAAAAGAAGCGCAACGAATGAAGCGCGCATTGTCCTCCTTGCGGAGCAACTTGAAGCCTTACGGCTATTGAGCGCCGCGTTGCCACAACGCGAAGGCGGGCGCTGGCGCACCCCCCAAGAGGCTCTATCCGCCTTGCAACAGGCGGTGGAACTGGACCCGGACTATGCGCCCCTGCAGTATCTGCGGGGAGAAATTCTTCTCCAGCTGGACCGACCGCAAGACGCGCTTGCGGCCCTCGACAAAGCTCTGGCGTTGACCCCAGAGCTTGCGGGCGCATTATATACGCGTGGACTTGCCTACCTGAGGCTGCAACTGCCAACTTTCGCGGAACGCGACTTCAGCGCGGCGCTGGAGCGCAATACTTCGAATGCCGCCTGGTGGCGCGCCAGAGGCGCATTGCGGATGACCCGTGGTGAAATTGCCCCCATGTGCGAGGATTTTATGCAGGCCTGCGCCAGAGGCGACTGCGAAGGGTTGGCTGTTGCACGCGAACGCGGATTGTGCCTGATAGAGAACTAAGTGAATACTCATGTGTTTTCATGAAGCTGCACGTTTTTTCAGATCTACTGGAGCAAATTTGGAGCAAAAAGGTGCGGTTCCGGGCGGCGGTGGAGCAAACTTTCGCCCCATTTATAATATGTTAACATTAATTCAAATAAAAATAACTTGTTATATAAAAAATAAGTTGGGGGATATTCTGAACCAAAGCAAGTTTTGGAAAGTACAGTATCAATAAAAAGACTTCCTAGGCTATGCCAACAAATAGCCATTTTGCCCTCTGGCTGCGTCAAATTTCGCCTGCTATTCCGGTCGAATACCATAAGAGTATACTCCCTCAAGCAGGCTCATTTTCCTTGCCGGAGAACAAAATGGCTTATTTGTTAGCACCGCCTAGAATATCCAAGAAGTCTTTAATCTCCTATTTGGTGCCCAGGGCCGGACTTGAACCGGCACAGCGTTTCCGCCGAGGGATTTTAAGTCCCTTGTGTCTACCAATTCCACCACCCGGGCAAGGGCATTATGATTCAATGGACGACTGGCCTCTCCTGCGCCGCGTCAAGGCAGGCAGCGTTGGCCTAGGCGGCACACCTCCCTTCCCCTTGGGAAGCACATCCTTCGGCAAAGGCCATTCCAAAAAACTTTCCTGCCATCTTTCGTTATTCAACACATAAAAATATACAGAATCCAAAAAGCGATCCACAAAAAGAAGCCTCGCCTCCACACTTTCATCCAGGAGCTGGCTTATCGCTTCACACATTTCCTGAAACAAGTCCTGATCGTGCTCAACGGCCACACCCTGCACCAACAAAAAATCCCCGGTAGATGTGAAGTGCATGTGAACAAAGCCGGCCTGGATAAAAAGTTCGGAAAGTTCTCCCTTCAGTCGCGCCTCTTTTTCCAGTAATCCGGTATAGCTCAACTCTTCAGCGAAAATAAAATGCCCGAAGAGTTCACAACGAAATTGGGGCATGTTTTCTCCCTGTGGAATTTTCCGACAACAGCACTCCTGGCGGGATGCTTACGCCAAGTTGCCGCTCCGCGCAACGTCCACCTCGCCAGCCCATGCCGCATCATCCTGAATTGTGTCGGATGCGTTTGTGCTTTCTTGGAATTGGCACATTCTATGCTTTTCCCTGTACGACAGGAAATATTTTCCTCTCATTTGGATTTTTGTCGCGGAGAAACAGCCATGATGAGCAGCTTGTACATCGGTGCCTCGGGGTTGAAAACCCACAGCGAAGGACTTGGCGTGATCAGCAACAATATCGCCAATGTCAGCACCATAGGCTACAAACAGCAGTCTATGCAATTTGACGATATTTTCTATGCCACCGGGCCTTCCGGCGGCGGCTGGGAATCTCAGACGGGCTCCAAAGTCGCGCTGTCACAGGTGGGCATGGGCGCACAGCCCGGCGCGGTACGTACCCTGTTTTCCGTAGAAGGAGCAATTGAGCCTGGCGCCAGCATCTTCGATATGGCGATTCTCGGCAAGGGCTTTTTCCAGGTCACCAATCCGGATACGAACGCGCAGTATTACACCAGGGCGGGCGATTTCCATTTGAACAACAGCGGAGTCCTGTGCGATCCTAATGGATACATAGTCACCGGTATTCCCATTGCAGCCGGCAGCAGCGCGCCTGCCAAAGGCCCACTGACGGGAGGCGGGCCCATTGTGATTGATCCCAGCCGCACCTGTCCCCCGAAGGCCACCACGGCGATTTCCCTGTCCATGAATCTCGGCCTGCCCGACGATAAAGCACAGGACAGCACAAATCCCTA
>WRKB01000273.1 GCA_009778295.1 Betaproteobacteria bacterium
ACCCCCGGCGCGCTTATGGACGCCGCCAAAGACCTTGGCGGCGCGGCTGTCCAGCAGGGGGGAAGCGCCGGGCAAAAAGCCGGTGATGCCGCCCGCGGCGCTAAAAATGTCTTAAAAGGAGTTTTCGGGAAATAGAGAGCCAAAAATTTTTTTGTCCCCAACACCATGTCGGGGCTAAAGATTTTAGTGGCTTCGTGCGATGATATATATAGTTAACACGAAGGAACGGAAGACGCTTTCGCTGTCAGCACCGGACGGAGCTCCTCAAAGGTAAGATGTTCTAAAGAAGCACTATGTATATATTTATTGGTCTTGGTATTGTCGTTCTTTCCGTGGCTGGCGGCTATATGCTGGCGGGCGGCAATTTCAGTATTCTGGTCCAGCCTGCCGAGTATATCATCATTCTCGGCTGCGGTCTGGGGGCCTTTTTCGGCTCACAGACCAAGTATACCTGGAGTCTGGTTGTCAGCAGCATCAAGCATGTCTTCGGCGACCCCAGCTCAAGCAAGGGAAAATATCTGGAAACTCTGGCCCTGCTATATGCGCTTTTTTCCAAGATGCATCGCGAAGGGGTGATCAGTATCGAAGGCGATATTGAGCGTCCTGAATCCAGTCCCATCTTCAGCAAGTATCCCACTATATCCGGCAAGCAGCGTACGGTAAATTTCATCAGCGACACCCTGCGCGTATACCTCACCACCGGCGATCCTGCAGACATCGACAGCCTGATGACCGTAGACATGGCCACCATGCATGAAGAAGAGCTGCTCCCGGCCCACGGGGTTTCTCACATGGCCGACTCACTGCCCGGCATGGGGATTGTGGCTGCGGTACTTGGTGTTGTGCTGACCATGGGCATGATCAATGAACCCCCGGAAGTGCTCGGGCATCATATCGGCGCGGCCCTTGTAGGCACTTTTATCGGTATTCTCTTCTGTTACGGCATTTTCGGCCCTATGGGCGCCAAACTGGAAAACTACGCCCACGAGGAACATTTTTACTACAATGCTATAAAAGAAGCCGTAGCCGCGGCTATTCGCGGCTGTACACCCCTTATTGCCGTCGAATACGGCAGACGCGCCATTCCCTATCCATTCCGGCCGGGTTTTGGAGAAATGGAAGAAAAGCTGAAGAGCGGATAGGATTGTTTCCGAATACCGGCTGCGGCGTGTGGCTGGGCAAAAGACAAAAGATAACAGGAAGGAAACGTCATGGGAAGTTCATGGAAAGTCGCTTACGCCGACTTCATGACAGCGATGATGGCCTTTTTTCTGCTGATGTGGATTTTGAACATGACGCCCCCGGAATCAAAACAAGGGCTGGCCGCATATTTCGCAAGCGAACGTTCCTTTGAATCCAGCTCGGTTTCCCCTGTTTCTAACAATCCTTTTATCCAGCAAACCGATAAAATCGACACGCGGGAATTCAAGATTTCCGAAGTGGAAAAATCCCATCTTGCCATCGCTCAAAAGCTCAAACAGATGTTGATGGCGGATGCCGTGCCGCAAAGCTCCACCGGTATCAGCTCGGATGACGTGGGCGTACAGTTGCGTATCAACTCGGATCTCATGTTTAAGCCGGGCACGGCAGAGCTTTCGCCCGGAGCCGGAAAAGCGCTTCAAGACGTGATCACCATTCTCCAGGAATATAATCTGTATCTGGTTGTGCGCGGGCACGCCGACAGTGATGAAGTGCGTCCGCCCTATCCTTCCAATTGGGAGCTTTCCGGTGCCCGTGCGGCAGCCGTATTGCGTTACCTCGTGGAGGTTGGTAAAATTAAGGCTACCCGACTGCGTGGCGTTGCTTACGCAGACACCCGGCCTGTGGAACCCGACGTCGATGAGGCAGCCAAAGCGAAAAACCGGCGCGTGGAATTTTATTTCCACAGGCCGGAAGTCATGTCGTATAGTGTGGTGTATTGATATATATGCCATTTTTGCTTTATGCCAGTATCCAATAAGGACAGGCAGCCTGCTCCGCTTTTTTCTGCGTGGCGGCCAAGCCGCAGCGCGTTGTTGTTGCTCAGTGACTGTCTCGCTGTTCTGGGCAGCTATTGGCTGTTGATATTGCTGCGCCATGCCGCCACGCCGTTGCCGCTGGATCTGTACTTGCGCCTCAGCCCGGTACTGCTGCTTGCTCCATTTCTGGGGCAGGCGCTCGGTAGTTGTCAGAGCATAGCCCTGCCGCCGCCGCGTGAGATTAAAGCCTTGTCTCTGGCAACTACTTTGGCATTCGCCGGGGTCATGCTCTTTATGTTCGCGACCAAAAGTGGAGAAGATTTTTCACGTTTGGCGGTTCTCGGCGCATGGCTGCTCAGCCTGCTTACGGTGCCTGCTGCACGCAGCCTGTTGCGCCGTCGCTATTGTCGATGTTCCTGGTGGGGCAGCCCACTTGTTCTGCTGGGCACGGAAAAAGCTGATGAGCTGCGTACAAGCCTTGAAAAGTATCCAGAGCGCGGTTTAAGGTTTGTAGCGCAGCTTGATGCCGCCTTCGCAAGCGGCGGCTTGTATCCGCAGCTTGTGACCACAGCGCGGCAGCATCCGCAAGCGTTTATTCTGCTTCTCCCTGACGCGTTTGCCTTTCACAGTTCTTCCGGGGCGCAAAGCCTGAGCCTTCTGCTGGCGGAACTCAACCTTCATTTTAGGGGCGTGTTGCTCCTGCCGGAAGTTATTGCGGATAACCCTTCCATCTGGCTGACGCCGCGTGATTTAGGTGATAGCACTGCCCTGCTTGTGCGCCAAAATCTGTACGATAAGCGCAGGCTTCTCCTCAAGCGTATGCTGGATCTAAGCCTCATTGCACTGTGCGCTTGCCTGATGCTGCCCCTGTGGTTTGTCATCGCGCTTGCTATTATGCTCGACAGCCCCGGTTCCCCTGTCTATTTCCAGGAGCGCGTCGGACGCAACAACACGCGTTTTCGGGTTTGTAAATTCAGAACCATGGTGCAAAACGCCGATGTCTTGCTGCAAGAGGCATTGACTGGAGATAGCGAGCTGCGTAGGGCATGGGAGCAGGATCACAAATTGAAGCATGACCCCCGCATCACACGGGTGGGCGCGTTTTTACGTAAAACAAGCCTGGATGAGCTGCCTCAGCTTTGGAATGTGCTTAAAGGCGACATGAGCCTTGTCGGCCCTCGACCCATTGTGGAAAAGGAAATTGAAAAATATGGACAGGTTTTTGGAGAATATCTCCGCGTACGCCCGGGGTTGACAGGTTTATGGCAAATCTCCGGCCGCAATGATACCTCTTACGAGGAACGGGTACGTCTGGATCAGTATTACGTGAGCAACTGGTCTGTCTGGTTCGATATCTGGATTCTGGCCAAAACTTTGCCTGTTGTTCTGTTCGGCCGGGGAGCGTATTAGCCCGGATATTTTTGAGCGTCTCATCCCAGGATGCAATCAAAGGGATTGCAACTTGGCATCAAAGATAATCTGCCATAGACTTTCCTTTCCCCCTCAAACTTATTGCCCCGCAGTTTTCGTATTTGTGCCGCGCGTGTAACGCCGGCGTCCGAGCGCACAGCAGAGGGCCAGCAGATTGAGCCCGGCGAAAATACAAAAGTCAAGGCGCATGCTTTCCATAAAGGCCTGGACATTTTCCGGGCGCAGCGGAGCCTGCCCCATAAAGAAGCTTAAGGTAGTGGTGACGATGATCATGTTTATCAGCATGCCACCGGTGCGCACTGCGCCGGTGACGCCCGACGCCTGCCCCAGATAGCGCGCGCCGGCGCTTCCCAGAATGAGTGTGGTATTGGGAGTGGCAAAAAGTCCGATCCCCATACCGAGGAGAATCTGTATCCCTACAAGCAGGGTCAGGGGGGTGTCAGCTTCGATCAGGGCGCCCAAAGCGATTCCCAGGCCGCAAAGTCCAATCCCCAGTGTACTGATGAGGTTAGCGCCATAACGATCCGAAAGGCGGCCAGAGGGAGGGGCGGTAAGCATTTGCACAACGGCCTGCACTGCCAGAAACATTCCGGCGTCGTTGACGGATAGTCCACGCAAGCTTTGGAGATACATACTAAAATAAAAACTTACGCCAAAGCTTGATGCATAGTTGACGAAGGCCGCCAGAGCCGCCAGGGCAAAGATACGATTCTGCGTGAAAAGCCGTAGTTCCAAAAGTGGAAATGTACTATGCCATTCCAGACGAATATAGCAGATCAACAAGCAGAGCGCGCCCACCAGCATCCAAGGCGCCCAGAATGCGTATTGGAGTGAGCTGGCCCCCAGCGCCAGGCACGACATGAAGCCGCCGTAGCAAAAAAAACCAAGCCAATCAAAGGGTTCACCTCGGCTAGGCCGCCATTCTTCTTGTAGGTTGTGGTGCATGAGCAGCCATGCTCCCACAGCGCTGAGCGCACTGCCCCAGAACAGCCAACGCCATCCGAATGCGCCGGCAAGCAGGCCAGCAAGCGCCGGACCGCAGGAAATGCCCGCATATACAGATGCTGCGCTGATTCCTAGGATCGTGCCGCGCTTGTCGGCTGGGGCAAGGGTCATCAGAATGGCTAGGCCGCTGGCGTTGAAAAGAGCTGCCCCCAAGCCCTGGATAAAGCGGATGCAAACAAAAATTTCAAAATGCCGGACGAAGCCGAGCGCGGCGGAACATAGGCAAAAAATGCCCAACCCGCTGAGAAAAAGGCGGCGACGGCCCAGGATGTCGCCGATACGCCCCGAACTGAGTTGGGCGATGGCTAAGCTTAAGGTGTAAATGGTGCTGATCAGGCTGAGCTGCCGTGCGCTGAGGTCGAGATCTCCGCCGAGAATGGGCAGCACGGCATTCACACCCGCCAGCATGAAAGGCAGAATGAATTGTGAGGCGCATACGGAAAATAATATCGCACGTAAAGGGCGGGGGATTTCACGCATGGAAGAGCAATAGACTGCGTGCTTGCGAAGATCAAGAGCCGCTACATAGGTCCCCCTTGCGGGGAGCGGTTCAGTGGTCTTTGTGCTCCATGGAGCCGCTGTTTTGGGAAGCCCTTCCCCTGGCGTTATTTTCCTCGATAATCCGCATGAGTTCCTGGCTGCGTCTGCGCTGCCTGATATACCAGATAAGGCTCGCGAGTACGGCGGCCACTGCCAGAATATAAAAGGCCACATGGCTCGCCTTCTGCATGAACTCTTCAAAGAGCTTGCCGAAGAAAAAACCGCCCCAGGTAAAGGTCAGTGCCCATGTGCCAGCTCCAATGACGTTGAGTATCAGGAATTTCAGGTGGTTGACTTTATTGATGCCGAGCATGATGGGGGTAACGTTGCGTACTCCGTACACAAAGCGGAAACCAAGAATCAGGGGAGTCTCGTACCTGCGGATCAAGTGTTCCGCCCGATCCGCATTCCGGGCAAGCTTGGGGAAGCGGGACAGCACGGCGGCCCCTTTGCATTTACCCAGCAGAAACATGAGCTGATCGCTCGTACAACTGCCGCAAAAGGCACAGAGCGCTATGAATTTGGGATCCATATACCCCTGCTGCGCCAGGACGCCGGCAATAATGACAACGGTCTCCCCTTCCAGAAAGGTCCAGATGAGGATGGTCAAATATCCGTAGTTATGCAGCAATACTAGAGGATCCAAGCCGAAAAACATGTGGTTCCCCTATTCGGCGTTCAAGGCAATACCTTGGCTACATACGCGCTTTCCGGCTTCAGATACAAACGGATCAAGCGCTGTAAATCCGACGGCGTGAGCTTGCGGGCTTTTTCCATCTGATCGCGGCTGAAGCTTAATGGGCGCCCCAGGGCTGCAAGTGTGGCCGCTTCGCTGGAACGGGAGGCAAGGCTTTGGCGTTCGCGATAATAGTCGGCTTCCATGCGGTTGAGCCCACGCGTCAGAGCGTCAGCGGGCAGGAGCTTTTCGTGCAGCTCTTTGAGCACCTTCCGGAAACCCGCTGTGGCCTGGTTAAGCTTTCCGGGTTCAGCGCCAATGTAAAAGGCCATGTATCCCGCCTCTTGCGCCAAACGGGCGAAGGCCGCCACCGAATACGCCAAGCCCTGTTTATCGCGCAATTCGGTGAAAAGCGGGCCGCTTTGCCCGGAAAGGATGCTTTCCAGCAATTCCAGGCCGGGTGCGTCAGGATGCATGGCAGGAACGGCTTTGAAAATGAGCATGTAATGCGCCTGTTGCCTGTCCTGAAGCGTAAGATTCAGAGTATGTTCCGTTCCCCAGGAGGGGGGCGGAACATGCGGCGCTTCAGCGGCGACTGCGGAAGTTACGCGCGTTCGGGCGAAGGCGAGAATTTTCTCGCGGTCAAAATCACCCGCCACGGCAATGACACAGGGCTGCACAGACTGTTTGGCCCAGAAAGCGCGGAGATCGTCCGCGGTAACAGCCTGTATCTGTTCAGGCGTACCGAGTTTTACATAGCCGTAGGGATGGCCCGGGAACAAAAAGGGCGGCAGTTTACGGAAAAGCAGCCCCAGAGGCCTGTCCTCGCTTGAGTGGATGGCGGCTATCTGGTTGTTTTTTTCCCTTGCAATTTCTTCTGCGGCAAAGGCGGGTTCTTGCAACACTTCGCTTAGGAGCGCAAAAAGATCGTCGCTGAAACGCGCGGGAGCGTTCAGTGAGAGAGAAAAGGTCTGCTTGTCGGCTGAAGCATCAAGGCTGGCGGCCCTGTCGGCGAGAAAGCGCTCAAGTTCCTGCTTACCGCGTTTTCGGGTACCGGTTGTGAGTACCCGGGCGGCAAGGGAAGCCAAGCCCTGTTTATCCGGCGCAATCAGGGCGTCACCGCCGGTCCAGGCCATGTCAACGGAGATGTAGGGCAGCGTCGTGTCCGGCAGCAGAATAAGGCGCTGTCCTCTCCCCAGATCGATAGTTTCGACGTCCTTACGCACCTGCTCACCGCCGGTCGCAGCTTTCCCGACAGCAGGCCAGGCAGTTGCGAGTACAGCTTGCAAGCCGGGATCTCCGGCATTTTCCGGCAACAGCGCGGCTACGGCCAAGCGTTCGGGACGTAGCCAGCTCTGTATGGCCTCCTGTACCTGCGGCATTTCTATTTGGCGCAGAAAGGCGAGGATGTTGTTCTCGGCCTCCAGTCCCCCCTGGAAAAATTGAAGTTGTCCCTTCCAAGAGGCCAGACCGCCGAGGCTTTCCTTTGACTTGTGGATGGCGTCTTCGAGATTGAGTTTCGCGGCTGCGAGTTCTTCCTGGCTGAAACGTCCTGCGTCAAGTGTCGCCAGATCTGTGCAGAATTCCTTCCAGAAGGCTTCCAGCTTGTCCGCGTCCAACTCCACGCCGATGTAAAAAAGGCCCAGGCGTTCAAAGCTCATGTTCCCTGTGCGGATGGCATGCACCAGCTGCTTTTCATACTTGTACTTGCGGTACAAATAGGCACTGGGGTCGCCCGCCAGCAGGTAAGCCAGCACGTCCAGGGTAATGGATCGCATGTCTTTTTCCGCAGGCGCGGGCAGAGCCAGACCGAGATATATTTTGTTCCAAGGGCCGCGTTGTACGATCACGCTGGGGCCATGCCCAAGGCTTTCAGTTACGGCGGGCTGCGGGGGCAGCAGCGTGGCGGTATTTTTCAATGTTCCGAATAGGCGCTCGGCTTCGGCCAGCACCTGGGGCGGATCGATGTTGCCGACCACCACCAGCAGCATGCTTTGGGGCTGGTAGTAGCGGTCTATATAAGCGTGCATCTGCTGAGGGGTAAAAGACCGGATGGTGTTTTCAAAACCGATGATGGGATGCTCGTATGGCGTACCCTTGAGCGCTTCGGCCAGCAACATGTCGAAAATACGGGAGGAGGGGCTGTCCTTGCCGCGTTGCAGCTCGGCGACGACCACGTCTTTTTCCGTGGCCAATTCCTGGGGGTCAAGCGTGGCGTTAAAGGCCATATCCTTGACGACGTCCAGAGAAAGCTTCCAGTGCGCGGCAGGCATATCGGTGAGATAGACGGTATTATCGAAGCTGGTGTAAGCGTTCAGATATCCTCCAACGGACTCCACATCGCGGGCCACCGCGCCCGCCGGACGTGAACTTGTTCCTTTGAAAACCATGTGTTCCAACAGGTGGCTGATGCCTTCTTCTCCCTTGCCTTCAAAGGCGGCGCCGGCGTGTACATAGAGGCGGGTGGATACCAGAGGGAAGCGGTCATCCTTGATGACAAGCACGGAAAGACCGTTGGCGAGGCGGGTCAGTTCGGCCGCCTGGGCAGGAGGGATGAACATGGCGACTCCGAGAATGAAACTGAAAAGAAAACGTAGCATTATTGGCTCCTTGAACACCGGAATCTGATCGGATGTCAGATGCGGATTTTTGCCGTCCCGTATGCACGATAAGATAGTATACGTGGTGGCGATACGATTATGCAAGGTTTAGCTTCCTCGTTTTTACGGGGAAACCTTTCTAGGGCAATTTCACATTTTGAAATTGCCCTGGCGTCTGCGAGAGCAGACGCCCGCCACGTAGGCGCAAGCGCAATGTATTTGCGCGGTAAGCG